>DATNMZ010000200.1:0-12011 GCA_035602095.1 Thermoanaerobaculia bacterium | reverse complement strand
TGAGGCTGCTAGGGGAACGCGACATGCATCGCCACCAGTCGCTTAAGCCGCGTCTCGTTCGCATCTCGAATCACTTCGGCGAACTTGGCATGTACCACGAACAACTCTGCGCAAGGGTGGCACTGGCTTTCGTTCAGAAGGCGAGAGGGGAGAACGACAGCGCGTTAGCTGCGCTGCTGGAACTTTCCAATGAATGCTACTTCTCGTCCGAGCAGGGAATCCTGGCTGTCTGCTTAGGAAACGCGGCGGAGATCTACGGCCTGTGGGATAGTCGACGGCGCTCGGTTGGTATTTTTCAGGAAGCCTTGGCGGCGGCATTTCTATCTGGTGATCCACTCGTCGAGGGATCGGTGTGGTCAAACGTTGGCTCGCAAGAGTTGTTCTGTGGCCGTGCGCGCAGCGCTGTTATTGCTCTTGAGAAGTCCCTTAGCTGCTATCAACGGGGTGGTGCCGGAAGTTGGATCGGATACATCCGGATCATGCTTGGGGAGGCTCTGATCTCCGCAGATCGGTTCGAGGATGGACGCGAACAAATTCTGCTCGCGGCTCCAGTGATTAGGCGCGAAAACATGATTCCCGAAGGAATCCACGCCCTGAAATTGCTCGGTGTCATAGCGGCACGGTCGTCAGACAGGAGGGATGGCCTGCGCTGAGGCTCTTGTCGAAACGCGAGGAGCTTCGCCCGAACGTCCGTATCTGAGCTGGCCGCGTTCCGCGGCATCTCCCTCCCTCGTCGGGTAGAATCGCCCGCTCCAATGGAAACCCGCAAGTCTTTGTTCCGCAAGGTGGAGCGTGCGATCGAGGCGATCGAGCGGTCGCCGGACGCGGCTTCGACGATTACCAAGACCGCCAGCGCGGTCATCGATAATTTTAGGGAGGACCTGGGCGTCCGCGGCGGGCGGCTCTACGAGCGCCGGGACGGCGGGTACGAGCTCACCGGGACGTTCGGCGGGGTCCGCAATGTCGGTCTCGGCATCTTCGTTCCCGACGCCTATCCCCCGGTCCAGCGGGTGGTCGACGAAGGGGTCGTGGTCATGGATCTCACGGCGCCCGGCATAGATCCCGAGTTCGAGAAGAGGCTCGACGCCGAGCGGTTCGCGGCGATTGCTGTCGGCGACGATCAGTACATCCTCTCCTTTTCCGTGGATCCGGGCGCTCCGGACGAGGATCTGATGGCTTCGCTCGGAATCATGCGGCTCGCGGTCGATCAGAAGTTGCGCCAGAACCGGTTCGTCTCGGTTCTGAACGAGGCTCGGCAGATCCAGATGTCGATCCTGCCCAGGCGTTCGGTTCGCCGCGGGGCGATCGAGCTGGCCGGCTACACCGCGCCCGCGGAGATCGTGGGCGGCGACTACTTCGACTTCATCCCGCTGTCGGATCGCATCCTGGGCGTCGCGATCGCAGACGCCTCGGGACACGGTCTCCCGGCGGCTCTCCAGGTGCGCGACGTCTATACCGGCCTGCGCATGGGCGTCGAGCGCGACTTCAAGATCGCTCGGACCGTAGAGCGCCTGAACCGGATCATCAACCAGTCCCGAATGACGACGCGGTTCGTGTCCCTCTTCTACGGAGAAATCGAAGAGGAGGGAAACTTCATGTACGTCAACGCCGGCCACCCGCCGCCGCTCCATTTCCACTCGCGCGGGGTCACGATGTTGAAGCAGACCGGCATGGTGCTCGGCCCCTCGGCCACCTCGACGTACACGCGCGGATTCCGGCTGCTCGAGCGGGGCGACGCCCTTCTGCTGTACACGGACGGCATGTTCGAGGCGCACGACGGTCAGGGGCGAGAGTTCGGGATCCCCCGGCTCACGGAGGCGTTTCAGGCAGTCCGCGAGCTGCCGGCCGACGAGATCGCCCGGCGGTTGATCGACACCGTTCAGCAATACGCAGGCGGTGGGGAGCCGGAAGACGACCAGACAGTCGTCGTGGTCAAGCGGGGCGAAGAACCCGGCGAGCGCGCGACGGATGGCGGGTCCCGCTCCACGGACGCCGGTGGTCCCGGGAAGTCGGACGGCTTCTCGCGCGAGAACGACTAGGGCTGCCCGCCATGACGGCCGGCGCGGGTTCTTCCGCGGGAGCGGTCGTGGTGGGGGGCGGCGTCATCGGCTGCTCGGTCGCCTTCCACCTCCGCAAGGGCGGCTTCGCGGATCGGATCGTCGTTGTCGAACGGGACGCATCGTACCGGCGCGCGTCGAGCCGGCTCGCCTTCGGCGGCATCCGGCAGCAGTTCGCCACGCAGGTCAATGTGCGGATGGCGCAGCGGAGCGTCGCCTTCTACCGGCGCTTCGACGACGAGATGGCGGTGGACGGCCGCCGGGCCCCGGGGCGCTTCCGGGCGAGAGGGTATCTTTTTCTCGCGGATGGCCAGAACGGGGACCGCCTCGAGGGGCGATTCGCGAAGATGCGCGCGATCGGCGTAGCGGTCGAAAGAGTCGATCCCGCGAGAATGCGCCGCCTCGTCCCCGGGATGAACGTGTCGGATCTCGAGTTCGGCCTCTTCGGCCCGGAGGACGGCTACGGAGATGCCATCGGAATTCTGGCGGGATTCCGCGCGAAAACGGAGTCGCTCGGCGTCGAGTTCCTCGAGGGCGATCTCGAGGGCGTGGACGTCCGCGAGGGCCGGGTGTCTGCCGTCCGCTCCGGCGGCCAGACGATCCCGACGGGGAGACTTGTCTGCGCGGCGGGCGCCTTCTCGAGGCGCGTCGGCGAGCTCGCGCGAGCCCCCGTGCCCGTCTCTCCCGTCCGCCAGCAGCTCGTGCGCGCCGCGCTGCCGCGCCCCTGGAGCTGGGAGTTTCCCGTTGTGATCGATCCGAGCGGCGTCCACTGGCGAAGCTCCGAGAGCAACACGATCGTCATAGCAAAAACGGAGATGCAGGAGCCCGAGGGAGAGAACCTGGAGGCGGACCCGGACCGATTCGTCTCGCTCCTGCCGGTTCTGGCGCGCCGCGTCCCGGAGCTGGCAGGGCTCGAACCCGTGGCGACGTGGGCAGGGCTGTACGAAATGACGCCGGATCACAACGGGCTGCTCGGCGAGCATCCCGAGCGCCCCGGCCTCTTTCTCGCGTGCGGGTTCTCCGGTCACGGCCTCATGATGGCGCCGGCGGCCGGTGAGATCGCCGCGGCGTTGGTGTTGGGCGAGAAGCCCTTCCTCGATGTCTCGGCGCTCTCCGTCGATCGCTTCCGATCCGGAAATCTCTTCGAAGACGAAGCGATGATTTAGCAGCCCGCTAGATCCCGCCGAACCCCGGCGCTTGCCGCCCCACGGCTGCGGCTTGCTTATCCGCCTTGACCTTCTCGCGGAAATACGCGGCGGTGTGCTTCAGGCCCTCCGGGAGCGCCGTCCAGGGCGGCAGATCGAAGTCCTGGCGCACTTTGGAGCTATCGAGCACGCTGCGGCGCTGCTCGCCGGGAGTCAGGGGAACGTGCGTCGGCTTGCCGGCGTAGTCGAGCGCCTTCGCCAGCGCGTCGAAGAGGTCGTTGACGGACGTTTCAATCCCCGTTCCGAGGTTCCACGTCCCGCTCCGGTCGGTCGCAGTCGCGGCGGCCGCTGCGCGAACGAGGTCGCCGACATACACGTAGTCGCGCGTCTGTCCGCCGTCCCCGCGGATCTTCGGAGCGCGGCCGTGCAGGATCGCCTCGCAGAAGATCGCCACCACGCCCGCCTCGCCCATGCCGTTCTGGCCGGGACCGTAGACGTTCGCGTAGCGAAACACCTGCGTCTGGAATCCGTGGATCACCCGGTAGTAATGGAGGTACTTCTCGATCGAAAGCTTCGCGCAACCATAGGGAGAAACGGGATTTGTCGGGTGGCTTTCCGGTGCGGGCACGCCACCGTCCGGCTCGCCGTACAGCGCTCCGCCCGTGGAGGAGAAGAGAACGCGCCTCGCGCCGGCGCGCCGGCAGGCCTCGAGGAGCTTGAGCGATCCGAGGATATTCGACCGCGCGTCGAAAAGCGGATCGGACACGCTGTGCCGCAGGTCGATCTGCGCGGCATGGTGCGAAACGAAGTCGATCTTTTCCTCCTGGAGCAGCGGTTCGAGGTCGGTCTCGGCGATATCGGCCTGCACGAAGCGGGCGCCCTTTGGGACCTTTTCCGCAAAGCCCGTCGACAGGTTGTCGACGACCACCACCCGATGGCCGTCCGCGATGTGGCGCCGGGCCATGTGCGAGCCGATGAAGCCCGCTCCGCCGGTGACGACGATGTTCATAGAATGCCGCTCCTTCCGGGCGGGCGCGATGATAGCGCGGGGGCCCGCGCGGAGAGCGCGCGGCGGGTGCGAGAGTCGATCCGGATGAGAGAGCGATGACCAACGGAACTGCCGGAGTGCGAACGCGCGGCGCCCGACCGCGGCCGCGACCGCGAGCGTCGTCGAGAAGCCGCGCACCCGACGCGTCGTTGCGGTTTGATCCGAACGCCCTCGGGCTCGTCGAGCCTCCGCGTTCCTTCTACCGCCGGAACACGGTCTCGGTCGCGCAGGACCTTCTCGGCGCGTGGATCGGCCGCCGGTACCGCGGCGCCTGGTATGGCGGCCGGATCGTGGAGACGGAGGCGTACCTCGGGACCGAGGACGCCGCCGCCCACTCCTGGCGGGGTCGCCGCACGCGCCGCGTCGAGCCGATGTACGCGGACGGCGGGCATCTCTACGTGTTCTTCGTCTACGGCATGCACGACTGCGTCAACGTCGTGACCCGGAGAGAGGGCGTCGGGCAGGCGGTGCTGTTGCGCGCCGCCGCGGGGCCGGCCGCCGCGCCGATGAGGCGGATGTCCGGGCCGGGGAAGCTCGCCGCCGGCCTCGGAATCACGGTCGCGGACAGCGGACGGGACCTCGTCGGCGGCGGCCCGATCCGGATCTTCCGCCGGCCCCGGGCCCGCCGGCCGCGGATAGCCGTCTCACCGAGGATTGGAGTGAATTACTCGGGTGCGGCCGCGGCGTGGCCGCTCCGCTTCTTCGACCCCGATTCGCCGGCGGTCTCGGGCCGCGTTCGGGATCGTGAGGTTCCGTCGGTATCAAAGTAGAAGCCGTCGCGCCGCTCCCCGGGGAAGACGGGCTGGCGAGCGCCCGACCTCAGTGGGAGAGCGTCGGGGGGATCGGGTTCGTCGAGGTGGCGACCACCGCGTTCTTCCCGCCCCGCTTGGCCTTGTAGAGCGCCGCATCGGCGCGGTCGACGAGCTCCTTCTTGGTGCGGGCATCGTTCGGAAAGGTGGCGATCCCGATCGAGACCGTGGCGCGCACGATCTCGCTCGTGTCCGGCGGCCGGAACAGGCGCTCGTCGATTCGGCTCCGGACGCGCTCCGCGACTTCGGCGGCTTCGTCCGCCGGCGTCTCCGGAAGGATGACTCCGAACTCCTCTCCGCCGTACCGCGCGACGAGGTCCATGTCGCCTCGGACCTCGTTGCGGATCTCGGCCACGATTCTCTGAAGGATCGCGTCGCCGACGGGATGCCCGTACGTGTCGTTGATGGCCTTGAAGTCGTCGATGTCGAGGAGGAGCACGGAGAGCGGCCGGCCGCGGCGCTCGGCGCGCCCGATCTCCTTTTGAAGCGATTCCTGGAAGTACCGGTGGTTGTAGGCGCCGGTCAGGCCGTCCCGAATGCTCTGCTCGCGCGCGTCCGTGTACGACCGCGCGATCTCGATCGCCGTCACCGCCTGGTTCGCGAAGATTTCGAGCGCGCGGACCGTCTCGAGGCTCGGCGACTGGCCGTTTTTCGGGTCGTCGACGCGGAGGCATCCGACGAGCCGTTCGCCGGAGACGAGCGGGATCCAGAGCGTCTCGTGTGGTTTCCACGCGTTCGGCCCGCTCCGGCGCGTCATGCGGCCGAGAAGGCTCTCCGGGAGGTCGAGCTCGCGCTCCGGCCGCCGCCGGAGGTGATACGACTTCGAGACACGGTTCTCCTCCGTCCAGTTGCGCGTGATCTCGCCCGCGGGAATCTCGCGGCCCTTCATCTCCTCCCACCGGCGATCGAGCCCGAACTGCGCGCGGTGGACGAACGCGTTTCGGTCCGGCTCGTAAACGGACAGCAGAACGGCGTGGAAACCGAGGCTGCGGCCCGCGGCGCCAACGATCGTCTGGAAGAGATTGTCGAGGTTCAAGTGCCTCTTGAGCTCGTTGGAGATCTCGAGGATCTGGTTCAGTGTCTCGGCGCGCTCCCGGTTGCGCTCGGAAAGCTCCTGGAGCTGGCCGCGAATCGCGCGATCCTGGAGGACGAGCGCGATCTGTTCCGCGAGAGCCGAGATCGATGCGATCGCCGACTTGGAATGGATCGAGCGGAAGCTGCTCTCGAGAACGAGAACTCCCGTGTTGAGCTCGTAGGTGGAGAGGCGGGCGACCAGCTGGTAAGCGGGACCGTCGGTGAGGCTGACCTGGCGGTCGCCGTCGGTGCGGAGCTCGACGGCCTCCGTGGTCGAATCGATCGATCGCTCGTCCAGCCGGTTGTCGCGAACCCACGCCGCGATTGCGTCCGGGGATACGGTCACGTCGCCGGCGACATGGATCGCGACGTCCGACCGGGGCTCCTCCATCCATTCGACGATCGCCATCGCCCGGATCGGCAGGATCCGCCGCAGCGCCTCGAAGATCCGCTGGTACCGATCTCCGCGCCTCGAGACGGAGAAGACGTTCGAAATCTCGCGAAGGACGTCGAGCTGCCGGTTCTCGCGCTCGACCTCGTGGTACTTCTCCTCGACGGAAGAGAACCCGCGCACGACGAACGAGGCGAGCACGACCGGAAAAAACGCGAGCAGCAGCCCGGGAATGCCGTACTGCGGATAGACCAGGATCTCGAGGGCCACGATCGGCGCGAGGAGCAGGAGCGCGACGAGCTGAAACAGCCCCATCTCGAGGAGCCGCTCGCGGGCGACGAGCCGCGACAGGTCGAGGTACGCGAAGACCAGCAGCGTATTGACGAAGAAGAAGACGACCAGGATGCCCGCGGCCTCCGCGACGAGCGGGATCGGTCCCGCGCCCGCGCGATGCACCGCCCGGAAGAATACGGCCGCCATCCCGTAGGACAGGCTGATTTGGCCGAGGTCGAAGGCCGAAGAGACGGTGAACCGCCGGCGCGGCCGGAGAAGCTTGGCGATCGTGTCCCCTACGGCGCAGACGATCAGGACCGCGGCAGGCGATTCCAGGAGAAGAATGGCCGGCACCAGGGCGGCGGCTTCGAGACCGAGGAAGTTCCCCGCGTAGCGGACCCGCAGTCGGAACGCGAGGGCGGCGAGCGCGGCAAAAAAGACGATCTCGAGGCCGCGCCCGGACGGCAGCGTCGAAACCTCCACCAGGAACAGGAGGAGCGCCAGGATCGGGACTCCGATCAGCAGCGCGCGGAGGGCGCGGTCCCGGTTCACGCTCTTACCTGTCCTTCCAGACGATGACGCCCTGCTTGGCCAGCGACTGGAAGATCATGAGCACTTCGAGCTCGTTGATCGGGGAGATCTTCATGATCGACTTCACGTCCCAGACGCCGTTGATCCGCGACAGCACGAAACCCTCGTGGGGAGAAAAAGAGAGCTCCGTGAGCTTCGACACGGGGATCGCCAGCTCGGGAACGCGGTGCCCACGGATGCCGTCCTTCTCGATCGCGCCCTTGATCTCCCGTTCCGCCTGGCGGATCGCGTCGGCAGCCCGGCCGTCCGAGGGATCCAGATCCGAGGCGACCTTGAACATCCGATACGCCTTCTGAGGGTCCACCTTGAGATTCGCCTTGCCGCGCGCGAGGAACTGCTCGACCTCGGTTTCCCCGCCGCTTCCGCCGACGGCGACGGCCCTCCGGCTGGGACGCACCGCTTCCGCGAGCGCCATCGTCTCGCTGCGCAACCCCTCGTAGACCAGGCGCGCGACGTTGAACTCCGTGTTGTGGGTCTGCAGCGCGATGGCCTCGATGGTCCTCTGGCCGTCGATGTACGGGACGATCACCTTTTCCCGCTCCGACAGCTCGTCGATGTTCAGGGGACGGACGATCTGCGGGATCACGGTGTCGTCGGGCACGCGCAACCGGATGCGCTGCCACTCGTCGAACCGCCGCATCCCCTCCATGACGATGCCGGTCACGTCGAGCGAGAGGGGAACCATCTTGAGCTCCGGCAGCGCGCCTTCCACGAACTCGAAGCCGCCCTCCTGCCAGAGGAACAGGTCGTAGATCGATTCCTCCGCCTTCTTCCGCATGAGCCGGAGAAGATCCGTCTCGGAGATGGCGTTGATCATGACGAGAATCTTGCCCAGGAGGATATTCGACTCCTCCTGGACCTGCATGGCCATCTTGAGCTCCTCCTCGGTTATGTACCCGTGCGAGACAAGAAACTGGCCGAGGTACTCGCGCCGATCGGACGAGGAGGAGGAGTAGATCCGGCCGCCCTGGAAGTAGATACGCTTCTCGACCCCATGGCCGTTAATGAGCAAAGTCCCGGTCTTCTGGCCGAGGGACAGCCATTGGAGCAGCTCGGAGAGCTGCATCGTTTTTAGGTTGCCGGTGATTCCCAACTGGCGCTCGAGTAGGCGGCTATTTTAGCCGAAAGGTCGAAGGGACAGCCGTTATCGGAGGACAGGCGACGGGAGGCGGGCAGACAGGCGGGGAAAACGGCCGGGAAACGCTATTCCTCCGGAGGGTTGTAGGAGGCGATGCCCGTGACCGCCTCTCCGATGATCAGCGTGTGAATGTCGTGCGTCCCTTCGTAGGTGTACACGCTCTCGATGTTCGCCAGGTGGCGGAAGACCGGGTATTCGTTGACGATGCCATTGGCGCCGAGCGTCTCCCGGGCGAGCTTGGCGCACTCCCGGGCGACCCAGACGTTGTTCCTCTTTCCCATGGAGACATGGTGCGGCTTCAGCACGCCGGCGTCCTTCATCGACCCGAGCTTCCACGCGAGGAGCTGCCCCTTCGTGATCTCGGTGATCATCCAGGCGAGGCGTTCCTGGACGAGCTGGTGAGCGGCGATCGGGCGGTTGAGCCACTGCTTGCGCGTTTTTGCGTAATCGAGCGCGGCGCGATACGTCGCCATCGCGCTGCCAATCGCGCCCCAGGCGATCCCGTAACGGGCCTGGGTCAGGCAGGAGAGCGGTCCCTTCAGCCCGGTGACGCCCGGCAGGATCGAGTCCGCCGGAATGCGGCAGTCCTCGAAAGCGAGCTGCGAGGTGACCGATGCGCGCAGGGACATCTTCCCTTTGTGCTCGAACGTCGAAAACCCTTTCGTCCCCTTCTCGACGAGAAACCCGCGAATGACTCCGTCGAGTTTTGCCCAGACGAGCGCGACGTCCGCGACGGAGCCGTTCGTGATCCACGCCTTCGCCCCGTTCAGCACGTAGCCGTCGCCATCCTTCGTGGCCGTCGTGCGCATGCCGGCCGGATTCGAGCCGAAATCGGGCTCCGTCAGGCCGAAGCAGCCGATCGCCGAGGCGTCCGCGAGCCGGGGAATCCAGCGATCCTTCTGGGCAGGAGAGCCGAACGCGTGGATCGGGTACATCACGAGACCGGACTGCACCGAGACGAAAGAGCGCAGCCCCGAGTCTCCCCGCTCGAGCTCCTGCATGATGAGTCCGTAGGAGACGTTATCGAGGCCCGGCAGGCCGTAATCGGAAATCGTCGAGCCGAACAGGTGCATTGCCGCCATGTCGGGCACGAGCTCCTTCGGAAAACGTCCCTCGAAAGCGGCGTCTTCGATGATCGGAAGCACCTTCTCGTCCACCCAGCTTCCGACCGTGTCGCGGATGAGCCGCTGCTCTTCGGTCAGCAGGGAGTCGCAATCGAGGTAGTCCACGCCGGCGGTTCCCATCGCGCGAAATGTATCAAAGGGAAAGGAAGAGGCAGTGGGCCGTGAGGCGTGAGGCGTGAGGCGTGAGGCGTGAGCCCGATTCCCGGATTCCGCTACACTCTTGCGAGAACGATGAGCGTCTTTCTCGGCGGATCCGCCTACAACATGGTGCGCGAGCTCGCGGACGGGTTCATCATCGTCACGGAACGGACCTTCAAACAGTACAAACCCCAGGACCTCACGGACTTCCAGATGGAGGCAGACAAGCTCCTGCGCGAGGTGCGCGGAGCTCAGCCCCCGGTGACCGATCTCGAGGGCACCCAGAAGCGCCAGCGCCGGATGCAGCGCCTCCAGCAGGCGATCACAATCATCAACGCGGTGCGCTCCCGGAACCGGTGACGCGTCCTCGGGGCCGCGACGTCGCGGCCGCGGCGGTTTTCTTCCTCCTCGCTTCGGTCCTCTTCACCTGGCCACTCGCGACTCGCCTCTCGAGCGGACTCCCCGACCTCTTCGACGACAAGTTGACCGCCTGGATCTTTCATTGGGACTTCCACCAGATCTTCCGAGATCCCCTCCGGCTCTTCGACGCCAATATTTTCTATCCGGCGCGGGACACGCTTGCGTTCTCGGAGAATCTGTTCGGCGCGGCGGTCTTCGGGTTTCCGCTGTACGCCGCAGGCCTCTCCACGCTCTTCGTCGCGAACGTCCTGATGCTGCTCGGCATGGCGCTTTCAGGGCTCGCCGCCTGGGCCCTGGCGCGCGAGGTGACCGGCGATCCGCTCTCCGCGCTCGTGGCGGGAGTCGTCTACGCCTTCGTCCCGTGGAGGCTCGCCCAGCTGCCGCACGTCCAGTTCCAGTGGGGGGCTTTCCTGGCGCTTCTCCTTCTCTTTCTTCTCCGCACACTCGAGAGCGGCCGTCGGCGCGACGCGGCGCTCTTCGGGCTTTTTTTCGCATGGAACGCGCTCACAAACGTGCACTACGCGGTCTTCTCCGGCCTCCTGGTCCTGCTCGTCCTCGCGCACGGCTTTCTGGCGCGCGAGCGCGCCATTTTCTTCCCCCGCGCGCGAGCCGTGGCGCTCGCCGGGGCGATCGCGATCCTCGCCGTTGTCCCGTTCTACATTCCTTATGCGAGGGCCTCCCGGACCTACGGAATGGTCCGCGGGGAGGACGAAATCGCGTTCTTCTCCGGCCGGCCGGTGGATTTCTTGACCGCCGGGCCGCAGAACAAGCTCTACGCTCCGCTGACGCAACGGTGGGCCCACGCGGAGGGGGACTTTTTCCCCGGCCTGACGGCCCTCCTGCTCGCGGCGCTGGCGTTGCGCCGGCTGAGGGGGCCGGCGCCGGAGCGCGCGGCGCCGGCGCCGCCTCCGCGGCGGCGTATCGCCCGCGGGATAGATGCCCTCATCGGAGGCGGACTCCTTCTCGCGGCCGCGGCGGCGCTTCTCGAAAGGCCGGTGCTCGGCCCGTTGAAGCTCCGCGACCCCGGCCGGATCGTCGCGATCGCCGGAGCCCTGGCGATCGTTCGGCTCGCGCTCGCGTTCCCGCGCCGGTCGCGCTACGCGGATCTGGGGGATTTCGCGCGCCGGACGAGAGTGGGCCGAGTCCCGTTTCTCTTTCTGAGCATCGCGGGACTCGGAGTTCTGATCGCGTTCGGGATGCACACGCCGTTCTACCGATTCCTCGTGCAGTCGGGAGGGGCGCTTTTCCGGGCGATTCGCGTGCCGAGCCGCGGGATCGTCCTGTTCGATCTCGCGCTCGGCGTCCTCGCGGCGTGGGGCCTGGCGCGAGCAACGGCCGGCCGGAGCGCCGTCCGCCGGACGGCCGCCATCGCCGCCGCTCTCCTTCTCCTGACTTTCGAGTACCGCGCCTTCCCGATCGAGATCGGAGACGTCCGGGAACAACCGGCGCCCGTCTATCGCTGGCTCCGAACCGTGGCGCTGCGGGGCGGGGCCGTCGAGTGGCCGATGAACGTCGAGATCGAGCCCGAGCACGTCTTTCGCGCCGCTGTGCACTGGAAGCCGATCGTGAACGGCTACTCGGGTTTCGGTCCGCCGCGATACAGCGCCCTGGTGGCGCTGCTCGCGGAGCCGCGCATTCCGGACTCGGTCTGGGCCGCCCAGCGCGAGCTCGGGGCGTCCCTCCTGATCTTTCATGCTTCCGAGATGAGCGGCCAGACCAAACCCCGGAAGTATCTGGACGCTCTCCGCCGTGGGATCTCCCTCGGCAAGATGTCGCCGCTCGGCGTGTTTCCCCGCCCCGAGA
>DATNMZ010000199.1:0-9988 GCA_035602095.1 Thermoanaerobaculia bacterium | reverse complement strand
CGTTTCGCTTCGTCGTTCGAAAGGCCCGCTCGCCGGAGGGAGAGAGCGACCGCGGCCGTGATTCCCCACGCGACCGCCTCGCCGTGCCGCAGGTCCCGGTAATCTCCGGCGGCCTCGAAGGCATGGCCGAGAGTGTGCCCGAAATTCAGCAGGCGCCGCCGGTCCGCCTCCTTCGGGTCCGCCGAAACGATCGCCGCCTTGATCGCCGCCGCGCCGCTCAAGAGCTCGACCAGGGGCGCCTCCTCTCGGGCGAGCACCGCCGGGAGAGTCTCCTCCGCCCGGCGGGCCAGGGCTCCGTCGCCGATCCATGCCGCCTTCCACGCTTCCACGAGACCGGCGCGGTATTCGCGCTCCGGGAGCCCCTCGAGCGCCGCAGGGTCGGCGAGCACCACGCTCGGCGGATGGAACGCGCCGAGGAGGTTCTTCCCCTCCCGGTGATCGACGCCCGTCTTGCCACCGATCGCCGCGTCCGCCATCGCGCCGGTCGTCGTCGGGACCGCGTTCCAGGGAATCCCGCGAAGGAGGATCGCGGCCGCGAATCCCGCGATGTCGGCCACCACTCCACCGCCGACCGCCAGAACCGCGTCGTCGCGCCGCACGCCCGCGGCGAGCGCCGCATCGGCGATTCGCGCGACGGCGTCGAGCGTCTTGCCCGCCTCCCGATCGTCGATCTCGAGGTCGAGAAGGAGGCGCCCCCGCAAAGCCGAGCGGATCCGGTCCGCCGCGGTGCGGGGACCTGCCGAAGTCACCAGAAGAAAGCGCCCCGAGCGCGAGACGAGCCGATCGGCCGCCGTTTCCAGGAGGCCCGGCCCGAACCACACCTGCGTTCGGGCCTCCCCCGAACCGGCGTCGAAGCGGCGCGTCGAGGTCACGGCTTCGCGCCGGGGCGCCCGCTCACGCGTGCGGGGGGCGCGGCGCCGAAACGATGCCGAGCTCCCGGAGCTGATCTTCGGAAACCGCGGAGGGCGCCTTCGACATCAGGTCCATTCCGGAGGTGGTCTTCGGAAACGCGATCACGTCGCGGATCGAAGGGGCGCCCGCGGCGAGCATGCAGATGCGGTCGAGGCCGAGCGCGATCCCGCCGTGAGGCGGAGCGCCGAACCGCAGCGCGTCGAGGAGAAACCCGAACTTCTCCCGGGCCTCGCCGTCGGAGATTCCGAGCGCCCGGAAGACCTGGCGCTGGACGTCGGCGCTGTGGATCCGGATCGAACCTCCGCCGAGCTCCGTGCCGTTCAGGACGACGTCGTATGCCCGCGCCCGGACGGAGCCCGGGTCGCTTTCGAGACGCGGAAGGTCCTCCTCGCGCGGCGACGTGAAGGGATGGTGCGTCGCGAACCAGCGCCCGGCCCCTTCGTCCCACTCGAGGAGAGGAAAGTCCGTGATCCAGCAGAACCGGTATTGGGACTCGTCCACCAGACCGAGATCGCGAGCGACGCGCACGCGCAGCGCGGAAAGCGACGCCGCCACGACCTTCTCGCGATCCGCCACCACCAGAAGGAGGTCCCCGTCGGCCACCTGGGCTTCGGCGAGGATCGCGTCGAGCGCCGGGGGCGAGAGGTGTTTTTTCGCCGGCGAGGTCACCTCTCCGGCCGCTCGCTTGATCCACAGAAGGCCGGAGGCCCCGGACCGCTTCGCCTCCTCCGCGAGCTCGTCGAGCTTCTTGCGCGAAAGGGACGCGCCTCCCGGGACGCGCAGAGCGCGCACGGTTCCCTTCCCGGCGAGCGCCGTCTCGAAGGGCGCGAAGCCCGAGCCCTTCGCGGCGGAGTCGAGCCGCGTGAGCGGGAGACCGAAGCGCAGGTCGGGCCGGTCCGTTCCGTAGAGCTCCATCGCCTCCGCGAACGTCAGCCGCGGGAACGGGGGACGGCAGACGATGCCGGCCGCCGCGAACGCCTCCGCGAGGAGCGGCTCCACGACCGAGAAGACATCCTCTTCCGTCGGGAAGGACATCTCGATGTCGATCTGCGTGAACTCCGGTTGCCGGTCCGCCCGCAGGTCCTCGTCGCGAAAGCAGCGCGCGATCTGGAAGTACTTCTCGAAGCCCGCCACCATGAGGATCTGCTTGAAGATCTGCGGCGACTGAGGAAGGGCGTACCACTTCCCGGGGTGCTCGCGCGACGGCACGAGGAAGTCCCGCGCGCCCTCCGGGGTGGACCGGGTGAGCATGGGCGTTTCGACCTCGAGGAATCCTTTTTCGTGAAGGCCGCGGCGGACGCCGAAGACGATCGCGTCCCGGAGGACGAAGTTCTTCAGCATCGCGGGCCGCCGAAGGTCCAGGTACCGGTACTCCAGCCGGAGGTCTTCCGCGGCGTTGGACCGGTCCTCCACCAGGAAGGGCGGCGTGTCCGACCGGGCGAGAAAGGACAGCCGGGCCGCGACGACCTCGATCTCGCCGGTCGCCTGCTCGGCGTTTGCGCGGCCTTCGCCGCGGAGAGCGACCTCTCCCTCGATCTCGACGACGTCCTCGCTGCGGGCCTCTCCGGCCGCGGCGACGGCGTCGAGCGGACACCGCGCGCGATCGAAGAGCACCTGGACGGTCCCGCTCCGATCCCGCAGCGTCAGGAAGATCAGGTCGCCCAGGTCGCGCCGGCGGCCGACCCATCCCTGGAGGCGGACCCTCTTCCCTCGGTCGTCCGCGCGGAGCGCTCCCGCCGGCTGGCGCGGCAGGCTCATTTCCCGCTTCCGCCGCTCAACGCGGCGAGAGGGACCGCCTCCTCCCGCCGAGCCGACAGCGTCTTGATCTTCACCGTCTGATCGCTTCTCTCCTGAGAGCCGACGGAGACGACGCGAACTTCCGACACGCGGAACGGATAGTCGGCTTCGCCCAGGAGGATCTGATTGGCCCGGGCGAAGCCTCGGGCGAATCCGCGCCCGGAGAGATCGGTCTCCACCACCGCGGCACGGTCCCGATGGCGCAGAGCCTGCGCGACCCGCAGCGCATACGCAAAATCCTCGGGAGACCCCGGGAGCACGTACCACACCTCGCGCGCCGAGCGGGGATCGCGCGGTAGAACCTCGACGAGCCGGTCCTCCCCGATGGCGAACCCGACCGCAGGCAGCGCGGGACCGCCCATGTCCGTGAACAGGTTGTCGTATCGCCCGCCGCCGAGGATCGCGTTCTGCGACCCGAGGCCGCCCGAGACGACCTCGAAGACCGTAACGGTGTAGTAATCGAGTCCGCGGACGAGCGCGGCGCTCTCGGAGAATGGAATTCCGGCGTCGCGCAGGTGTGCCTTGACCTCCGCAAAGTGCGACGCCGCCTCCGGGTCGAGAAACTCGAGCGTGGTCGGCGCGTTCGCGAGCACCGCGCGGGCCTCCGGGTCCTTGGAGTCGAAGAGCCGCAGGGGGTTCTCCTCGATGCGGCGCCGGTCATCGTCCGAGAGCCGGGCGGCCTGCGGACGCACGTGCGCCCGCAGCGCCTCGGCGAACTTCTCCCGCCCGCGCCCCCCGGGCACGCAGTTGAGCGTGACCGAGAGATCGGAGAAGCCGAGGCGCCCCAGAAAGTCGAAGAGCATCGCGAGAATCTCCGCGTCGGAGGCGCTGCCCGGCACCCCGATCAACTCCGCGCCGATCTGGCGGAACTCCCGATATCGGCCCTTCTGCGGCCGCTCGTATCGAAACTGCTCGCCCGCGTACCAGAGGCGCAGCGGCCGGCCGAGGCGCTCGATGCCGCGCTCGAGCACCGCGCGAACGACCCCTGCGGTGTTTTCGGGGCGCAGCGTGAGCGACCGGCCTTTCCGGTCGGGAAAGGTGTACATCTCCTTGTGGACGATGTCCGTCGTCTCGCCGACCGAGCGGGCGAAGAGCTCGGTGGATTCCAGGATCGGCGTCCGCACCTCGCCGTATCCGTAGCCGGCGAACACTTCCCGCGCGATCGCCTCGACGGCCGCGTACTTTTCGCTCTCGGGCGGCAGAAGGTCGCGGGTTCCTTTGACGGCTCGGTACGGGGGGCTCATCGCGCCCACTCCTCGCCCGCCTCCACGGCCTCGCGTTTGTAGGCGAGGTAGTTGACGTGGAAATGCTTCAGATCCTCGACTTCCGCGTCGGAAAGGACCCGCACCTGATGGGCGGGTGAGCCGAGCCAGAGAGTCCGCGGCGGGACGACCGTCCGGGGCGTCACGAGCGCGCCGGCGCCGACAAACGCCGACTCGCCCACGTCCGCGCCATCCAGGACCGTCGCCCGGATCCCGATCAGGGCGCCCCGGCGGACCACTGCCCCGTGGACCAGCGCGGCGTGCCCGAGCGTGACCTCCTCCTCGAGCACGGTCGGATACCGCGCCTGGGTCACGTGGATCGCGCAGTTGTCCTGGATGTTCGTCCGATCGCCGACCCGGATCGAGTTGCAGTCCCCGCGGACCACCGAGTTGTACCAGACGGACACGTCGTCGCCCAGGAAGACGTCTCCGATCACGGCCGCCGTCTGCGCGAGGTACACGCGAGACCCGAGGCGGGGACGCTTTCCGCCATGTTCCTTGATGAGGCTCATGAAGACGCGGAATCTAGCAGAAGTCGTCCGTTCTCAGTTTTCGGCGCCCCGGCCCATCCGAATCCGAACTGAAAACTGACAACTGAGAACTGAAAACTCGTTCTCATTTCATCGGCCACGGAAACGCCCCGGCCCGGAGCAGCGTCGGTGGGTCGGTCGTCGCGTCGACGATCGTCGACGGCTCGCCGCCCGGCGACCGGCCCCCGTCGACGAGGACGTCCAAGCTCTCGCCAAACAGCGCTTCGACGGCGTCCGGGTCATCGAGCGCAACGCCGCCCGAGCGGTTCGCGCTCGTGCCCGTGAGAGGGCCCACCGCCTCCAGGAGCCGGCGAACCCTCGACTCCGCCGGCAGCCGGACCGCGACGGTCCGATGGCCGCGAGACGCCGGGATCGGTTCGCGGATGCGAAACACGGCGGTCAGCGGCGCCGGCCAGATCTCGAAATAGCGGTCGAGCTTCTCCGCCCTCTCTTGCACGCCGAGGCGGTCGAGCTGCGGCCGCAGCCCGAACAGGACGGGAAGGGGTTTGCCGTCGTCCCGACCCTTCGCCGCGAAGACGCGCGCGACGCCATCCGCGCGGAGGGGATCCGCCGCCAGCGCGTAGTGCGTGTCCGTCGGGAGCGCCGCGACGCCGCCCGATCCGAGCAGCTCCGTGAGCCGGAAAACTTCCTCGGGAGAGCCGTTCAAGGCGTCGATCGAAATGCGTCGCACGTGCTCCCCCGGCCGCTCAGCGCCCGATGTAGCGCTCGTAGAGAGAGCGGGCCCGCAGGAGGTCTCCCGTCCCGCGGACGACGCAGCGCCCGTCGGAGAACACCGTCAGGCTCACGTCCTCGACCTCGGCGGAGAGCAGATGCTCGGAGCGCCGCACCCGGGCGACCCGCGAAAGGCGCCGATCGAGCGCGGCGAGGTCGGGCCTCTCCCGGGCCGCGGGGGCGACCTGGACGGCCTGCCGGCCGCAAAGCCTCACGATCTCCGATGCCCCCTCGCCTTCGAGCGCCGGAAAGCGTCCCTCCGCGCACGCCGGGCACCGCGCCGACGGCCGTGCGTTTTCGAAGAGCCGCCGCGACCGCCATGCCCCGTTCCAGACGCGCAGCGACAGCACTCCGCCGGAGACCGGCGCACCGGCCACGGCGCGCAGCGCCTCCGTCATCGCGATGCCCGCGACCGTCGGCGGCAGCGTCGGCACCACGCCGTCCGTGTCGCACGTCGGGCCCGAGCCGGCGGGCGGGAGATCCTCGAGGTAGCAGCGCAGGCAGGGAGCGCCCGGAAGTGAAAGAGAGACGAGGCCCTCCTCCCCGACACAAGCCGCGTACACGGAGACGACTCCGAGGGACCGGGCGGCATCGGACACGAGCAGGCGAGTCTCGAAGTTGTCGGAGGCGTCGAAGAGAACGTCGTGACCTCGCAGCAGCGAGAGGGCGTTCGTGTGGTCGAGGTCTGCGACGACGCCGCGCACTTTGGCCCCGCGGTCGATTGTCTCGAGCCGGCGGGCGGCCGCAGCGGCCTTCGGGGCGACCTCCGCCGCGTCCCGCTCGTCGAAGAGGAACTGCCGGGAGAGGTTCGATGCCTCCACGACGTCGCGATCGATGAGCGTGATCCTTTCGACGCCTGCCCGCACGGCCATTTCCGCCGCCGCGGCGCCCACCGCGCCGACGCCGACGAAGGCGAAGGAAGACTTCCGGATCCGCTCGAGCCCTTCCTCGCCGATGCCGGGGAAGATCCGGGATCGCGAGTGCCGATCCTCTCCCCCCGCGGGGACGCCGGCGTCGGATGGCCCGACCCTCTCCCTCAACCGCGCGCTCCGGCGAGAAGCGCGGCCGCGTGCTTCCACGCGGTCTCCGGGACGGTCTCTCCCGCGAGCATCCGGGCGATCTCGGCGACGCGTTCGCGTCCGGTCAGAGGCCGGACGGAGGCGACGGTGCGCCCCCGCACGGCTTTCTTCTCCGCGTAGAAGTGGCGGTCCGCAAGCGCCGCGATCTGCGGGATGTGCGTGACGCAAAGGACCTGGTCGTGCGCCGCGAGGGCGCGGAGCTTGCGCCCCACGACCTCCGCCGTGCGCCCGCCGATTCCGGCGTCGACCTCGTCGAACACGAGCGTGCGTCCCCGGCGTCCCCGACCCGTCGCAACAGACTGGATCGCGAGCTGAAGCCGGGAGAGCTCTCCGCCCGAGGCAATCTTCTCCACCGGCTTCTCCGCCTCGCCCGGGTTGGGCGCGAACAGAAAGGCCGCGGTCTCCGCCCCGGCGGCTCGCGGACCATCGCTCTCGACGCCGGAGAGCGCGATTCGGAACCGGGCGTGCTCCATGGCGAGCGCCCGGATCTCCTTCTCGACAGCCGCCGACAGGCGCGGGGCCGCCCCGGCGCGCTTCTCCGACAGAGCGCGGGCCGCGGCGCGGTACTTCCCGGCCGCCGCGGCTTCTTCCTTCCCGAGCCGCTCGAGCGCGTCTTCCGCGTTCGCGAGCTCTTCGCGCTCCCGCTTCCAGCGCTCGAGCGCGACGGGCAGCTCGGAGATCGCGCAGCCGTACCGGCGCTTCAAGCGCGAGAGACGCTCGAGGCGCGATTCGATCGCGGTCAGGCGCTCGGGGTCGCTCTCGATCCCGGACGCCGCGTCTCTCGCCGCCGCCGCGAGGTCGGCGACGCGGCGCTTCAACTCCTCCGCCTCTTCGCGATGGACTTGCTCCGCGGGATCGATCGCGGCGAGCTCCGCGAAGGCCCGGGCCGCCTCTCCCAGCCGGTCGGCCGCCGACCCCTCGTCCTCGGACAGCGCGGCGAGGGCCGCCTCGCCGGCGCGGCGGAGGCGGTCCGCGTGAGCGAGCCGGCCGCGTTCGCGCCCGAGCTCCTCCTCTTCCAGCGCCCGCGGAGCGGCGGCCTCGACTTCCTGGATCTGGTGGTCGAGCGTCTCGAGCTGCGCGCGGCGGTCCCGCCGCGAGGCCGCGAGAGATTCCAGCCGCTCCCGCGACTCTTCCCAGGAGCCGGCGGCCTCCGCTGTGGCGCCGGATTCCCGGCCCGCCTGGGCGAAGGAGTCGAGCAGCTCCAGCGCGGCCTCCGCTTCCACGAGCTCCTGTTCGGAATTCTGGCCGTGGATCGAAACGAGGCGCTCTCCGACCCGCGCGAGGGTTCGGATGGAGGCCGGCTCATCCTCCACGAACGCGCGCCCGCGCCCGTCGGCGGAGAGCTCGCGCCGGACGAGGACCGTGTCGGACTCGGCGGGCAGGCCCGCCTCCGCGAGCAGCCGGCGCAGGGCCGCGTCCGAATCGAACTCCCCCGAGACCGAAAGGCGCGTGGCGCCTTCCCGGACGAGCTCCGAGGAGCCCCGCCCGCCGGCGAGAAGGGCGAGCGCGTCGACGAGAATCGATTTCCCCGCGCCGGTCTCCCCCGTCACGACGGTCAGCCCGGCGGCGAGCTCGATTTCGAGGTCATCGACGATCGCGAAGTTTTTGACGGACAAGCGCCGGAGCATGGGGAAGTGTAGTTCTCAGTTGTCAGTTGTCAGTTGTCAGTTCTCAGTTCTCAGTTCTCAGTTTTCGTTCTCCGTCCAATCTCCGAACTGAACACCGACGACTGAAAACTGACTACTTCTTGGTCTGTCCGATCGGCTTCGCCGGAATGCCTGCGACGATCGTCCCGGCGGGCACGGGCTTCGAAGCGAGCCCCATCGAGCCGACGATCGCGTCCGAGCCCACGCCCACGCCCGAAAGGACGACGGCATGGTACGTGATGCGCGCCCGGTCTCCGATGACCGTGCGCGCGAGCGAAATGTCCGAGATGTCCTCGACGGCGTGCGAGTGCGAATAGATGTTCGCGTAATCCGAGACCGACACGTCGTCCCCGAGGACGACCTCGCCCCGGTCGTCGATCAGGACGTTGCGGTGGATCGTGACGCGGTTCCCTACCGAAAGGTTGTAGCCGAACGAAAACTCCACACCGTGGAAGATGCGGATCTTTTCCCCGCAGCGGCGGAAGACCCGCGGGGCGAGCATCGCGCGCATCTGTGTCCCGAGGCGCACATTCCGCCCGACGGGAGAATGGTCGAACATCTGCCAGAACCAGAGCAGCGGCTTGACGGGCTCCCACTTCGCGGGGTCGAGCTCCTTGTAGTACTCCGCCTCCATCGTGGCATTGCGCGGATCGAAGGATGCGAGCAGCGTTCGGACCGCGAGAGGCGTCCGCGAGCTGGCGAGCGCGTCCTCGTCGAAGGGCCTGCCCAGGTAGAGCTGCGACAGCGCCTCGCGCGCGACGGCGTTGCGATCGAGCGTTCGGTCGTCGAAGCGCTCCGCCAGCTCCGCGACGAACCGCGGATACACTTCCTCCCCGACGGGACCGATCGCGAACGCGCGGAGCGGCATCTTCGGGCGACCGTAGCAAAGCGGTATCCCTCAGTCAAACACGCGGCCCGCGCGGCACGCCTCGGCGCGGCGCAGGAAATTGGGGCCGTCCGACCGAAGAGCCTCCGGGATTCAGAGCCTCTCGCGCCCGAACCGTCGGCGCAGAAACTCGATGGTCATGGCGATCCCGAAGCCGGTCGCGCCGGTATCGTAACCCGCGTGCTCTTTGTCGAGATGCGCGACGCCGGCGATGTCGAGATGGGCCCACGCGGGACCCTCCGGGACGAATTCCTTGAGGAAAACGGCCGCGTTGATCGTCCCCGCGACGCGGCCGCCCGTGTTCTTCATGTCGGCCCACTCGGACTTCAAGTTCGGCCGGTACTCGTCCCACACCGGCAGCCGCCAGAGCCGCTCGCCGGTTTCCTCGCCCGCGGCGAGAAGCTCCGTCGCCAGGTCGTCCTCGGGAGTCATCAGGCCCGCGCAGTCGTGCCCGAGAGCGATCAAGACGGCGCCGGTCAGCGTGGCGTAATCGAGGAGCACGTCGGGCCGGAACTTTTCCGCGTAGGACAGCGCGTCGGCCAGCACCAGCCGGCCTTCGGCGTCGGTGTTGTCGACTTCCACCGTCTTCCCATTGCGCATCCGGAGGATGTCCCCGGGACGGCACGCGGAACCGCTCGGCAGGTTCTCCGTCAGGGGCGCCAGCGCAACGAGGTGCACGGGAATGTCGAGGCCCCGCGCCGCGAAGAGGCAGGCGAAGACCGTCGCGGCGCCCATCATGTCGTATTTCATCTCGCCCATCGACGCGGCGGGCTTGATCGAGATACCGCCGGAGTCGAACGTGATGCCCTTCCCGACCAGAACCGCCGTGCCGCGCGCGAGGGCGGGACGGTGCTCGCCGATCAAGAAGACGGGCGGCCGGACGCTCCCGGAGCTCACCGCGAGAAGCCCTCCCATCCGCTCCCGAACGATCTGCCGGCGGTCGAGCGCGCGGATGCTCACCCCGGAGCCTCGAGCCATCGCCCTCGCCTCCCGCGCGAACTCCGCCGGCCCCAGGTCGTTCGCCGGGGTGTTGCCGAGGTCGCGCGCCCAACGGGTGGCCTCCGCCAGAACCGGCGCGTCCTTCACGGTCTGCGAGACTTCCTTGCGGACCACGCCGGGCGGCAGGAGAACGGTCGCGCGGGCG
>DATNMZ010000198.1:0-2378 GCA_035602095.1 Thermoanaerobaculia bacterium | reverse complement strand
CGGCGAGAGTGCCTCCCGGGAAATCGCAGCGGCTTCCGCGTCACCGCGCCCGCGCGCTCCGAGCCCGTCTCGCACCGAAATCGCGGAGCAAACACAAACACAAGCACGGCCGGCCCCGTCCGCCCCGGCCGAGATGCCGGCCGCCCCCCCGGTTGCACTCGCCGAGAGCCGGCCCGCGCCGTCCGATCCGACTCCCGCGCAGCCGCTTCCGGCCGCCCCCGCGGGCATGACATCGACCCCGACGGAGGCGGCGGCCCAGGCGGCCCCGCAGCAGGAGGTCCCGACCGCGGTCCGGGAGAGCAAGAGCGAGCCGGCCCCCGCGGCTCCGATCGAGCGTACCTTGAGCCCGGCGAGCGCGCCGCCTCCGCAGAAGGCGGCGGCCCTCAAGGAGACGACCCTGAAGGCCCGGGCCGACGAGGCGATCCGGGCTGCGGCCGCGGACACCTCGAAGCCGCCTTCCGGAGTTCGCCCGTCCCGCAAGGTGTCGAAGACCGCGGCGAAGACCGCCACGCCCCGAGAAGAGGCGCTGTTCGAGGGTGCGGCCGCGATGCTTGCCCAGGAAGAAGGCGCCCGGCCCGAGGGCGGCGGCACGGCCGCGCAGGCGGCCTCCTTCCAGCCCCGCACGATCTCCGAGACTCAAACCCAGTTCACCGGAGAGCCCATCTCGCTCGACCTGAAAGACGCCGACATCAAGGACGTCTTCCGGACGATCTCCCAGCTGACCCAGCTCAACATCGTCGTCGACCCGGAGGTCCGTGGAACGGTGACGGTCCAGCTGGAAGACGTTCCGTGGGACCAGGCGCTCGACCTCATCTTGAAGCAGAACTCGCTCGGCTACGTGCTCGAGAACAACATCATGCGCATCGCGACGACCCAGAAGCTCCAGGCGGAGCAGTCGGATCGCGCGCGACTCGCCGAGGCCCGGCAGGCGGCGGAGCCGACCCGCACGCTGATCAAGAAGCTGTCCTACGCGCGGGCCGCCGAGATCACGCCGACGATCAAGAGCGTCATGTCGAAGCGGGGAGACATCGTCGTCGACACGCGCACGAACACGCTCATCATCCGCGAGATCCCGACCTATCTGCCGGCCGTGCTGCAGCTGATCGACCAGCTCGACACCGCCACTCCCCAGGTGATGATCGAGTCGCGGATCGTCGAGACGACGAAATCCCTCGGCCGGAGCCTGGGGATCAATTGGGGCGCCAACGCCGTCGCGGACGTGGCGCACGGAAACACGACGAATCTGGTCTTCCCGAACACCATCGCCGGCCTGGCCAGCGTCCCGCTCGGGATCGGCCCGACGGTGGCCTCGATCCGGCTCGGGAACATTCTGGACACGTTCAACCTGGACATCGCGCTGTCGGCGGCCGAGAACCAGGGCCTCTTGAAAATCATCTCCTCCCCGAAGGTGGCCGCGCTCACCAACACGGCGGCGTCGATCCAGTCCGGCGTCCAGATTCCAGTCCAGACGAACGTCAACAACACGACCACGGTCATCTATGTGGACGCGACGCTTCGCCTGACGGTGACTCCGCAGATCACCAACGAGGGGACGATCCTCTTAGACGTGCAGGTCTCCAAGCGGGAGCCGGCCGTCGCTTTGAACCTCTCCCTCGGCAACAACGTCCCGCTGACGATCCGCGAGTACAAGGGACAGATCCTGGTGAGGGACGGCGGAACGACGGTCATCGGCGGGATCTTCCAGATCAACGACCAGGATCAGAACAACATGATCCCGGGTCTCTGGAAAATCCCGATCCTGGGCAACCTGTTTCGAAACAAGACCCGCACGGAAAAGCATGACGAGTTGCTGATTTTCATCACGCCCCGGATCCTCCGGTCGTAGAGAGGTCGAAAGCCATGAAGAAAATCCTCTGCGTTTCGGTCGTCCTGGCCGCGCTCCTTTCCTACGGGTGCACGAACAAACAGGGCGAGACGGAAGCGCCCGTGTTCCTCACCGTCGACCTGACGCTTCAGCCGGGGTTCGTGAACGTCCTCGTCGTCGCGCCGGTCCAGATACAGACGATCAACCTCACGAGCCACTTGAAGAACCCGACCCAGCTCGATCCGCAGCATTTCGCGGACACGACCCTGGAGAGTTACACGGTCCACTTCCGGCGGACGGACGGCGGAACGGTGGTCCCCCCCGACAAGACGTTCGGAGCGGGAGTCCTCGTGCCGTCCGGAGGGACCGCAACGCTCTCGAACTTCCCGATCCTGGCGGCCTCCGACATCCAGCTCTCGCCGTTCGACCAGCTCCTGCCGTTCAACGGGGGGATCGACCGGGAGACGCGGAGCAGCCAGATCCAGACGCGTTTTGAGATCACGTTCTTCGGCCACACGGCCGCTGGTCAGCGGGTGAAGAGTGAGACGGCGAG
>DATNMZ010000197.1:0-3278 GCA_035602095.1 Thermoanaerobaculia bacterium | reverse complement strand
GATCGCCGGGCCCGCGCGGGAACTCGCCGCCTCTATGAGGAGACCCGGCGCCCCGGCCAGCCGCGCGAGCGCGAGTGCCGCGAGGTCCGCTCCGGCGGCGAACCGGTGGAAGGGCGCGTCCACGTAGGTCCCGGTGTTCGCGACCATGTCGATCCGCCCGATCGAGAACGTCGTCCCCGGGGCATACCGAGCCTCCGAGGCGGCGCGCGTGAGGTGCTCGGTGATGACGGGCGCCGGCAGGCCGGGATACGTCGTCATCCCGTTCTCGATCGGATGCGAGAGATCGATCGGACCGGCCGTCATCGCCGAGTCCCGGAGTCCGACCTGACCCAGACGAGTGAGCGGCGGCTTGCCCCCCTCACCCTTCCTCTCCCCCCGCTGTCGCGGGTAGAGAGGGGAGTGGCGTGCTGGCTCGCCTCTCAACCGTGGCGCTGAGAACGGTCGTCCCGGAGGCGAGCCGGAACTTACTCGGGTCGAGCTCGCTTCGCAGGAACTCCTTGGTCCCCTCGGGGCCGGTCACGCGAAGCCAGCTCGGCGCGGCGGCGTCGCGGGAGAGGTCCAGGAAGGGGCAGCACAACCTTTCGAGCGGCAGCCACTCTTCCAGGACGGCCGCCCCTTCGTCGGCGAAGCGAAAGGCGAGACCGTCGGGCAGCTCGCGCACCTCCTCGACGGCCGCCCGCAACGCGGCGAGCAGCTCCGCATGCCGCCGGCGCTCCGGCGGGGCGATCGCATCGAGCCGGCAGGCGACGGCGGGCGTCGGAGTGTCCGTCACTTTGCCCGCCGCTTGGGCCGGGAGAGCGCCTTGACGAGCTGGATCTGCCCCGCGTGGTAGAGGTCGTGCGCCGCGATTCCGTAGATGAGCCGGGCGTTCGTGTGCCGGCTGCCCGCGGAGAAATCGTGCAGGCGCTCCGGCGGGAACGCGGCAACGACTTCGCGGAGCCGACGATGCTCTCTCTCGAGGAGCTCCCGGTCCGACCGCCACGCGGATTCCGAGGCTCCGCCGCTCGCGAACCAGTTGCTGCCCTTCCGCGGGAACGCTCCGCGCTTCTCTCCCGTCAGCCGGCGGCGGACGGCATATTTCCAGTACGCGGCATGCACCGCGAGCTCCGAAACGTTGTGACGCCCGGGCGCCGGACGCCGCGAAGCGTCCTTCGCGCTCAACCCGCGCAGCGAGCCGCGCAGGTTGGTGCCGTGCCACGCCTTCTTCTCGTACGCCTCGTCGAGAAGCGCCACCAGCAGCGCGACCTCGCCGTGTAAGCTCCCCCGCCGCGTCACGATGCTCGTTCCGCGAGCGGCCGCTCCGTGGCGGGGGCTTCCCCGCTCTCGAGCCCCGCCGCCGGCATCGTCTCGCCGCCATAGCGGATGATGAGCGCCACGGCGCCGACGATTCCCGCCGTGGCGATTCCGATTCGAAGCGTCAGCGCTTCGCCCGCGACCGCCCATCCGAGGAGCACCGCGACGAGGGGATTGACATAAGCGTACGTGGTGACGCGGGCGGGCGTCGTGACTTTCAGAAGCCAGATATAGGCGGAGAATCCAATCAGCGAGCCGAAGACGATGAGGTAGGTAAGCGACAGGACGGAGCGCAGGGAGATCGCCGCGAAGTGCAGCCGCGCACCCTCCCCGAGCGCGAGTCCGCAGAGCCAGAGAAGCGAGCCGCCGGCGATCATTTCCATCGCGATCGTCAGCAACGTCGAAGACGGCAGCGCGGCGCGCCGGGAATACAGAGAGCCGATCACCCACGAGAGCGCGGCGAAGAGCAGCGCGGCGGCTCCGATCGGATCCACGTGCCCGGCTCCGCCGAACCGGCCCGGGATGACGAGAAGGACGAGACCGGCCAGCCCCACGAGCAGTCCCGCGACGACGGGCAGCGGCGGCCGGCGGCGCCGCTGGATCCCCTGCACGAGCGCCATCCAGAGAGGCACCGAAGCGACGATCAGCGACGCGAGCCCGGATGGCACGCGCTGCTCCGCCCAGGAGACGAGCCCGTTTCCGCCGAGCAGGAGGAAGCCGCCGATGACGAGGGCGGAGCGCCAGTGCCGCCTCTCCGGCAGGGCGACACCGCGCGCGCGGAGAAACGCAAAGAGAATCAGGCCCGCAGCCAGGTGCCGCGTGCCCGCCATCACAAACGGCGGGAACGATTCGACCGCATAACGGATGGCCAGATAGGTGGAGCCCCAGAGGATGTAGACCGCCGCGAATCCGGCGACGAGCTGGCCGCGCGGCGGCGGGGCGCCCATCCACGCTCCGGACGGCGTCCGAGTCAGGGTGTTCGGCTCAGACACGGGCGGCCGCCTCTCGATGCTCGCTTTCCGAGCGGAGCGGCAACGCGGACGTCTCCTTCACGACCTCGAGAACGATCGTCGTCCGCGTCGACGTGATCGTCGTGATCCGTCCCAGCCGTTCGCGCAGCAAGCGTCCGAGCGCTTCCGCGTCGCGAGCGCGCACCTTGGCGAGGAAACAGTCTTCGCCCGCGACGTGATGAAGCTCCAGAAGCTCGGGAATCGCGGCGAGCTTCTCGGCGGTCGCGGCGCCGCCCGGGCGGTCGTTCGAGCGAATGAAGATGTAGGCGAGCTGACCGAGCTCGAGCGCCTTCGGGTCGATCTCCGCGCGGTACCCGCGGATGATGCCCTTCTCCTCGAGCTTGCGGATTCGATCGAAGACGCCGGAGGGGGCGAGCCCGACCTGTCGCGCGATCTCGGCGTTGGAGGTTCGACAGTTGTCCTGAAGAATCGATAGAATTTCAGCGTCAGTTCCGTCGATCATTCTCATATTTGATACTAATACTGTCGAATCGTCAATTCGCGCGCCAGCGAAAGCGAACGGGCCCCAGCCGGCGCACCCTGCCGCCGGGTCCCCGCATTTCGACGGTCAGCGCATGCTCCGCCTCCCCCGAGAACCCGGGCCCAGGGGGCAAAGTTGCACGGAATCCCGCTCGCGACGCGTCGGCGAGCTCCGGCACCGCCCACGCGACGTCCGGGCGCGCGAATCGCTCCGGTCGCACGATCCTGCCGTCGTCGAGCGCGATCGCGACCTCGACGTCGCCGCTCGCGGACTGCGCCCAGCCGCTCACCTCGAGCGGCCCGACGACCGTCTTGCCGCCGGGCGACGCCTCGAGCCAGCCGGGAATCGTGTCGTCTTCGTTCTCCCGCGTCCACCAGACGGCCGGCACCTCGAGCTTTGCGGCGGCGCCGCCTCTGTGGAACAGCTTGCGCGAGGCGAGCACGAGCTCCGAATCCCGGACGTTCCAGAGGCGGGCGGGCTCAAGATCGAGCCCG
>DATNMZ010000196.1:0-5812 GCA_035602095.1 Thermoanaerobaculia bacterium | reverse complement strand
GCTGACCCGGCAGGCGGCGCTCTCCGCAGACCAGGCCGAGGTCGCGATGGTGTCGGCCCTGCAGGCGCTCGCTCTGCTGCACGACCCGGCGAGCCTGCCGGAGATCGAGCGGGTCGCGCGCGAGGATCCGAACCTCAAGGTTCGCGAAGCCGCGCGCAAGGCGGCGGAGGCCACGCGCGCGGCGGGCGCCGGCGCGCCGCCAAAGAGCTCCGAGAACCTTGAGCGGCGCGCCGCGCTTTTGGTAGGCTGACCCCGACCGATGGCCACGGTAGAAAAACAGGTCCCTTCGCCCTCGGCCGAGGTCCTGGCCGACGGACTCACCCGGCGCTCCACCTTGAAGTGGATGACTGCCGCGTGGCTGGGGTTTACCGCCGCGACGGTGGTCGGCCTGACCGCGACGGTCCGCTTTCTCTTCCCGAACGTGCTTTTCGAGCCTCCGACGCGGTTCAAGGCGGGCGATCCGTCCACCTACAGCCCGGGCGTCGACGAGCGGTGGAAGGAGAAATTCGGCGTCTGGATCGTCCGGAACACCGAGTCGATCTACGCGCTCGTCGCCGTGTGCGTCCACCTGGGCTGCACGCCGAACTGGCTCGCGGCGCAGAACAAGTTCAAGTGTCCCTGCCACGGTTCGGGCTACTACGTTTCCGGGATCAACTTCGAGGGACCGGCCCCCCGGCCGCTCGAGCGCGCGGAGATCTCGCTGTCGCCCGAGGACGGCCAGATCATCGTCGACAAGGCGACGCGGTACCTCTATGAGCGGGGGCAGTGGAGCGATCCGAAGGCATTCGTGAAGATGGTCTGACCGGACTCGTCGCGTTTCGCTTTCCGAAAGCGGAGGTCCTCGTTGGTTCCTCGTTGGCGCCAGATACAGGAACAGATCGTCGCGAGCCAGATCTGGAAGTCCATCTTCCGCGTCGGAGTGCCAAACACGAACCGCAAGCGCGTTCTCGCGATGCTCGGGAACGTCGTCCTCCACCTCCACCCCGTCAAGACACGCAAATCCGGCGTCAAGATGCGCTACACCTGGTGCGCCGGCGGCGTGACCTTCTTCCTCTTCCTCGTGCTGACGTTTACCGGTCTGCTCCTCATGTTCTATTACCGCCCGACGGTCGAGTACGCCTTCGTCGACATCCTCGACCTGCGCGAGCAGGTGCCGTTCGGGATCATGCGCGAGGTGCACCGGTGGGGCGCGCACGCCATGGTGATCTCCGTCTGGATCCACATGTTTCGCGTTTTCATGACGGGCTCGTACAAGCCGCCCCGGGAGTTCAACTGGGTGATCGGCGTCCTGCTGCTCGTCATGACGCTCATGCTGTCGTTCACCGGTTACCTGCTGCCCTGGGACCAGCTCGCGATCTGGGCCATCACGGTCGGTTCGAACATGGCTTCGGCGACGCCCTTAATCGGCATCCAGGGGCCGGCGACCGGGCTGCTCAAGATCGGGGACATTCCGCTCGTGACGTCCACCAACGACGCGCGGTTCGGTCTGCTCGGGGGCCGCTTCGTGGGGGCGGGAGCGCTTCTGCGGTTCTACGTGCTCCACTGCGTCGGCATCCCGCTGATCGCCGCGTTCCTGATGGCGGTCCACTTCTGGCGGGTCCGCAAGGACGGCGGCATTTCCGGACCCGTGTAGCGCCCGACCATGTTCCTGATCAACGCGCTCAAGAGCGCCATCAACTTCCTCTCGGCGCCGCAGTACCTCGTCACGGCGATGCTCGTCCTGCTGCTCGTCGGGTTGCGGTCGAAGCTGCTCTGGTCGAAGAGAGGAGGGCTCTTCCTCCTGGTTCTGGTCGCGGGCGGAATCGGGCTGTCCTATCTCGACCCGAACTTCGCCGCGGTCGCGACGCTGCCGGACAACGTTCCGATCGTCGGAATGATCTTCCTGGTCGGCTTCTTCTTCTGGTTCGCGATGCACCAGGCCTACGAGAACGACCGGCGGATTGCGGCGGGGCTCGGACCGATCGAGGCGGCCGACTCCGCCCAGAAGGTGTTCTCGTGGCCGGACCTCGTCTATGTCGAGCTGATCTGCCTGGTGGTCGTGATGGCCGTCATGATCGTCTGGTCGATCTTCCTGAAAGCGCCCCTGGAGGAGCCGGCGAACCCCACGGACTCGCCGAACCCGGCGAAGGCTCCCTGGTACTTCCTGGGACTCCAGGAAATGCTCGTCTACTACGACCCCTGGCTCGCCGGCGTCGTCCTCCCTTCTCTCATCATCGTGGGGTTGATGGCGATCCCGTACATCGATACCAACCCGAAGGGGAACGGCTACTTCACGTTTCGCGAGCGCAAGTGGGAGATCACGCTCTTTCTCCTCGGCTTCATCGTGCTCTGGTGCACGCTCATCGCTCTCGGCACGTTCCTCCGCGGCCCCAACTGGAACTTCTTCGGGCCGTACGAGTTCTGGGACGTCAACAAGCTCGTGCCGCTGAACAACATCAACCTCTCCGAGATCATCTGGATCAAGATGCTGAAGCGATCGCTGCCGAACTTCTGGCTGGTCCGCGAGATCTTCGGGCTGGTGATCGTCGGGCTCTACGTCGCGGCCCTGCCGCTCCTCCTCTCGAAGACGCTCCTCCGGCGCTTCTACGAGAAGATGGGCACGCCCCGGTATCTGATCGGCGTCAGCCTCGTCCTCATCATGATCTCGCTGCCGATCAAGATGTACCTGCGGTGGATCTTCAACTTGAAGTACGTCGTCAACATCCCCGAGTTCGCGTTCAATATTTGAAGAAGAAAGTCGTCAGTTGTCAGTCTTCAGTTTTCAGTTGGTCGACCCGAATCGAACTGATAACTGACAACTGATAACTGTGAACTAATCAATGCCCCGCCGAGCGCCCGCCGAGCCGATCGATCACCACTACAACATCCCGCGGTTGAACCGCGTGTTCTTCATCTCCGGGCTCGTCCTCGCGGTCGTGTTCATCGGAATGGTCATCGCCGACTATTCGCGCGACTGGAAGAGCCTCCAGCGGTCGTTTCTCCGGTTGGACGCGAAGAAGACCCGCGAGGCGACGCGCGCCGCCCGCGAAAAAGCGTACGGCGAAGAGCGCGACCGGCTCCGCCAGGACCTCGCGGCGGCCCGGAAGGAGATCGACGCGCACAAGAAGAGCCTCGCCCGGCTCGAGGCGAGGCGGAAGAAGCTCGACCCGCAACTGTACGCCGCCGACCAGGACTACAAGTTCGCGAAGGCCTCCTTCGACGCGGAGCGCTACAAATACGAGGACACGCTCGCGAACAAGCCGAAGGCCTCCGCCTCCGCGAAGAAGGACCTCGACCGGATCCAGAAGAAGCTCGACGCCGCGTCGGTGCGCCTGGCCACCCTGAAACGCACGGAAACGGAGATCGGCGCCGAGATCGAGAAGATCACGCAGCGCCGGGCTTCCGTTCAGGCCAGCATCGAGAAGCTCTCCGCGGACTACAACCTCTCCCGGCAGAAGCTCGCCACGTTGAAACAGGACACGCTTTTCGAGCTGCGCAACTCGCCCATCCTCGACATGGTGAACCCGTCGCTCCGCGTCCAACAGGTACAGCTCCCCGAGCACTACAACGACGTCAACTTCATGAAGATCCCGAGGGTCGACCGGTGCGAGACCTGCCACATCGCGGCGGACCGGAAGGGTTTCGAGGACTCCCGGCGCGCCGTCTTCCGGACACATCCGAGGTTCCGCCTCATGGTCGGCAGCGAGTCGCCGCACCCGGCAAACGAGTTCGGATGCACCCCCTGCCACGGGGGCCGGGACCGGGCCACCTCGTTCTGGTCGGCCGGCCATTCGCCCGTCGGCGAGAAACAGTCTGCTCTCTGGACGAAGAAGTACGCGTGGGAGTTCGACCGATTCAACGAAACGCCGATCCTCCCGATGAAGTTCGCCGAGGCCGGCTGTTATCGGTGCCACGCCGATCAGGCGAGCCTGCCCGACGCGCCGAAGCTGGACGCCGGGCTGCGTCTCGTCGAGAGCCTCGGTTGCTGGGGCTGTCACCGCATCGAGGGGCTCGAGAAGCAGAGCCTTCCGAGGGTGGGACCGTCCCTGGAGAAGGTCGCCGCGAAGGTCACAAAGGACTGGGCGACGCGCTGGGTCATGGACCCGGCGTCCTTCCGGCCGAGCACGAAGATGCCGAGTTTCTTCTACCAGGAGAACTTCGTCAACGTCTCCGGCCCGCACAAGCCGACCGCGGCCCAGCAGAAGATGAATGCGCAGGGGCTCATCGAGAACGACGCGATGGTGAATTCCATCGTGGCCTACCTGTTCGAGAAGTCGCACGCCGCCTCCGTTGCCGCGGCCGCCGGGCGCGGAGACGCGGCTCGCGGAAAAAGGCTCCTCGCCGACCGCGGCTGCATGGGCTGCCACACGGTGGACCCGGCAGCGCCGCGCGATCTGACCGGCACGTATCGCCAGTTCGGCCCCAATCTCTCCGGGGTCGGGTCCAAGGTGAGCCGCGACTGGCTCTACGCCTGGATCCGGGATCCGAAGGCGTGGAACCCCGACACCAAGATGCCGAACCTGCGCTTGACCGACGCCGAGGCCCTCGACGTGACGGAGTACCTGTCGACGCTTCGGAGCCCGCCGGCATTCGAGAGCCTCGCTCTTCCCCGAACGGATCCGAAGACGCTGGACGACATCGCGCTCTATTTCGAGATGTCGACGAAGACGCTGTTCGACGCGAGAGCCGACCTCGCGAAGATGGATTTGCACGCGAAAGAGGTCTACACGGGCGAGAAGCTCATCGCCCACTACGGCTGCTACGCCTGCCACCGGATCCCCGGCTTCGAGGAGGCCAAGCCGATCGGCACGGAGCTGACGGAGGAAGGGTCCAAGGCCGTTCACCGCCTCGATTTCGGTTTCGTTCACCTTCCCCACACCCGCGAGGACTGGTTCCAGACGAAGCTCGCGACGCCGCGCGTTTTCGACCGCGACCGGGCCCGCGGGTGGGAAGAGAAGCTCCGCATGCCGAACTTCCGTCTCTCCCCTCAGGAGCAGGAACAGCTCGTGACGGTCGTCCTCGGGCTCCAGAAGCTGAACGCGTCGTCTTCGGCCAGGCGGGAATTGAATGGCCAGGAGGCGGCGATCGAGCGCGGGCGGCGCCTCGTCAAGAACAACAACTGCCAGGGTTGCCACGTGATCGAAGGGATCGGCGGCTCCTTCCGCTCGCTCGTCGCGGATTCCTCCCTCGCGCCTCCGATCATCCAGGGGGAGGGAGCGAAGGTGCAGAGCGACTGGCTCTTCTCTTTCCTGAAGGCGCCGAAGACCGGGCAGATCCGTCCGTGGCTCGAAGTCCACATGCCGACGTTCGGCTTCTCCGAGCGCGACTTGAATGACCTGACGCGCTACTTCGCCTCTCTCGACCGGGCGCAGTACCCGTTTCTCGTCGCGGCCTACGGCACCGAGCCCGCGCGCTGGGCGGCGGGCCGGAAGGTGTTCGAAATGCTGAAATGCAAGCAGTGCCACCCGCGCACCGAACAGGAGATGAACGCGCCCGGGGTGGACAAGGCCAATCTCGCGCCGAACCTCCAGATGGCTTCGACCCGGTTGCGCCACGACTGGATCAGCGACTGGATTCGCCGGCCCGAGGAATGGATGCCGGGGACGCGGATGCCGACGAACTTTCCCCGAGGCGAGGATGGCAAGCGAACCTCTCCCCTCGGAGCGATGATCGACGCGCCGTCTTTCGCAAAGGACCGCGAGGAGTTCGGGCGAATTCTCGGCGGCGACGAAGCCGCGAAGAAGTTCCTCTCCGATCCCAACGCGGTCACGAAGGCGCTGCGCGACTACGTCTGGTCCATCGGGATCAACGGCGGCAGCGCGCCGGCGGCAGG
>DATNMZ010000195.1:0-2868 GCA_035602095.1 Thermoanaerobaculia bacterium | reverse complement strand
GGGGCTCGCCGCCGCCCACCGGCAGCCAGTCGAGATCGCCGTTCGATCGCGCAATGAAGCCGTCGACGCTGGCACCGATGAAGACGGAGACCGTCATCGCAGACTCCTCGCCTGTGAACCAAGTGGGGTCTGATCTTTATTTTACACTTGGCCGCACCCATCTCCTGGTGGGGCCGGGCGGACTCGAACCGCCGACCTAGAGTTTAGGAAACTCTTGCTCTATCCACCTGAGCTACGGCCCCGCGAACCGTGGATTCTATTCGCCTTCGATCTGCAGACAGGAGCGGGCGCAGGGCTTCCGGTCCGGCCCCGGTCAGCGACCACCGCGGGATTGGACGCGGGAGTCCGGATCCGGCCACAGCCGGTGTGACGCGAAGTAGACGACGAGCAGGAAGGCGAGCACCACCCCGACCTTGCCGCGGCTCGGGGCAACGAAATAGAAGAGGACTCCAAAGGGCAGCCCGACGATGGCGAGAACGAGAAGCAGGCGCACGCTTCTGCGGAGTGTCGGCGAGAGCACCGGCGGATCTTACGGCGTCTCTCGACGATCGCTCCGGAGGCGGTTCGGGTTTCGGCGTCGGGCCGCGTGAGCGGCCGGCCCGGTCACGGGAGTCGTTCCCGTCCGGCGTCCGCGAAATCTCTTTTCAGAATTTTGTCGCGCTCCCGGTCCCGCAGCCACCTTTCTGAGCGACAATGGGTTAGAGCGTCGCCGGAGGGTGGGCACCCCTGCGACTTCATCCGATCTTTAAACCCGGCCTGACAGGTTTTTTCGAAGGAGGTTCCCGTGGTTCATCCGATTCGCTCCGCACTCCGTCTTCTGTTTTTCGCCGCGGTTGTTTCTTACCCTGCGTCCGCGCTCGCTCAGTCGCTTTTCGTCGGTGCGGCCGGCACGCCGCAGGCGGCCATCACCTTGACCGGGGTCTCGACCGTGCTGCAGCTCGGGTACGTCGCGAACAAGGACGGCAACGCGACGTTCGCGACCTTTGCGTGGTCGGCCGCACCCTGCCCCGCCGCCGTGAAGATCAAGTTCTTCCGGCCCTCGAGCGCGGTTCCGGGAGGGTCGTTTCTCTACCTCGATCAGCGAGGCCCCTTCGACGTCACGACGACGCTCCAGACCGTCCGCCTGGACCCGCCGGTGGCGATCCACGCTGGTGACGTGATCGCAATCACGAACCTGACGTCGTGCGGCGCGCCCATGATGGCGGGAGCGTTTCCGGGCGGCCTGCCGTCGGCCGGTCCCTTCTTTACCGTCTCCGGAGACGTCGTTACCAACGTCCCGAGCTCCGGTTCCCCGAGCACGGGGCCGTCCATCATTCTCTTCGCTACGGACGACAACCTGAGTCTTCTCAACAACCGGTTCCGTCTGACTCTCGTCGCGACGAATCCGCGCACGGGGACGATCGCGCAGGGCTCCCCGGTGCAGCTCGTCAACAGCGCCGGATACTTCAGCCTGCCCGATTTCACGGGCGATCGCTTTTTCCCCGAGGTGATGGTGAAGATGGCTGACGCGACCGGGATTCCGTCTCTCGGCGGCACCTTCTGGGTGTTTCACTCGCCCCTGACGGACGTTCAATACACGCTGACCGTGACCGACAGCGTGAAGAACGTGACGCGCACCTACCGAAACGCCGCTTCGACGGCCGGCCAGCTCTGCGGCGGAGTGGATACGAGCGCCTTCGTGCCGTAAGTCGAGCGCTGCCCCGGTTGAATTCGAGGACCCGTCCCCGGAGGCCGGGTCCTCTCGTTTCGGGGCTCGACCCCTCGCCTGGCTCTTGGGTCAGGCCCGCCGGTCGGCGACGACGATGTCCTGAAAGCTCAGTCCGCTCCGGCCGCTCCAGTTCCCTTGGAGGAAGTCCCCGCGAAGCGAGAGCCGCGCGTCCCGCAGAAGACGGAGAAACTCCGCCTCCTCGTAAGCGACGGCGGACTCCGGCGCCGCGGCGTCGCGGAGGAACGCGCCGGGGATCGGGGAATCGAAACGGTAATTTGTGCCGCAGCGGTCGATCGCCTCGCGCGACTTCGCGCTCAAGAGAAAAGCGGTCGCGAAGATGCTGCCTCCGGGAGCGAGGACCCGGCCGATCTCGGCGAGATACCGGGCCGCGGCGTCCGGCAGGAGGTGCGTGAAAACGGAGGTTGCTAACACGAAATCGAACGAGGCGTCCGGATAGGGAAAGCGGAACCCTGCGGGCGCGATCCGTCCGCCGGGGTTGTACAAGGCGTTCGCCACGTCCACGTGGACGAAGCGAAAGCGCGAGAATCGCGCCGAGATCGCGCGCCGGCACCAGGCGACGCCTTCCCGGGACACGTCGAAGCCTTCGTAGGAGCCCTTGCCCTCGAGATACTCCGTCAGGGGAAGGGCCATCCTGCCGATCCCGCAGCCCACGTCCAGCACCCGGTCTCCCGGCTCGAGACCCCCGAGCTCCCGGAAATGCCGGAGGAACTCCTCTCCGACGGCCTGGAACTCCCCTTCGCCCACGGCGCACGCGCCTCGCGGAGGAAGCAGGGGGTTCCGGCGGCCCGCGAGAGCGTCGAGGAGATCGATGGGGAGATAGAGGGCGCGGCGGAACGACCGCCGGAGAGCGCGGGGCAATCCTTCTATCCCCATCGTGCTATCCCCATCGTGAACACTCTAACCGTCGGCGCCGCTTCCGGGGGAATCTGCGCGTGCGGCGCACCGGTGGCCCGCCTGGCGTTCGGCCCGTCTGCCCCCTCTCCCGGCGGGAGAGGGCTGGGGTGAGGGGTCCCTCGGCGTCGCTAGCGGCCTATGCGCTGATCCGAGAAGGGTCGGCGATCAGTGACCTGTTCCTACCCCGAGAATTGGGAACGGACCGAGCTGAAAGCTGATAGCTGACAGCTGACAGCTGACAGCTA
>DATNMZ010000194.1:0-8327 GCA_035602095.1 Thermoanaerobaculia bacterium | reverse complement strand
CCAGGTTCTGTCGGATGAACGAAGGGAGGTTTCTTGTTGCTGAAAACACGCTTGCTCGCGGCCGCAACGATCGTTCTGGCGGTCGCCGCCCCCGCCGCCCCCGCCGCGCGGGCGCAGCAGCCGGCGGAGGCGAAGGCGAAGCCGAAAGTGTGGACGGGCGACTTCCACAAGCCCTCGGACGCGGAGCTTCGCAAATCGCTCACGCCTCTGCAGTACGACGTCACGCAGAAGGCGGGCACGGAGCGTCCCTTCGCGAATGAGTACGCCGACAATCACCGGCCGGGGATCTACGTCGACGTCGTGTCCGGCGAACCTCTCTTCAGCTCCCTCGACAAGTATGAGTCGGGCACCGGCTGGCCGAGTTTCACGAAGCCGCTCGAGAAGGCAAACGTGAAGGTCCGGACGGACTACAAGCTCGGAATGCCCCGGACCGAAGTCCGTTCCGCGCACGCCGACTCGCACCTGGGGCACGTCTTCGACGACGGTCCTCCTCCGACGAATCTGCGCTACTGCATGAACTCGGCCGCCCTGCGTTTCATCCCCGCCGAGAAGCTCTCGGAGGAGGGATACGGGCAGTACCGGAGTCTCTTCGAGAAACCGAAGCCTCGCTGACCGGCGGCTCCCCTCTGCTTCGGCAGGGGGCCTTCCTCGCCGCTCGCACCCCGGAGCCGCCGGCCTCGGCTCCCCTTCCGGCTTCCGCGCGGGGACTTCCTTGCCTGTAAACTCCACCGGTTTCCGGACAAGGAGGCCTCTCGATGCGCCTGCGTCTTTACCCCGCCGCCGCCTTCGCGCTGCTCCTTCTTTCTCCGCCCCCTGCCGGAGCGCTCACGGCCGACGAGGTCGTGGCGCGGCACGTCGAGGCGCTCGGCGGCGCCGCCCGGCTCGCGAAGATCCAGTCGGTCCGACTGACGGGGAAGGCAAGATTCGGGTTCGGCGACTTCGAATTCGCAGCGGAATGGGCGCAGCTCCAGAAGCGGCCGGGGATGGTCCGGACGGAGACGACACTCCAGGGATTGACGGCGGTCGAAGCCTACGACGGGCGCGAGAGCTGGAGCCTCGACCCGTTCCAGGGGCGCCGCGACGCCGAGAAGAACTCCGCGGACGAGGCGAAGCTGATGGCGCAAAACGCCGACATCGAAGGTCCCCTGGTGGGCTGGCGCGCGAAGGGGCATCGTGTCGAATACCTCGGCACCGAGGACGTCGACGGAACTCCCGCCCACAAGCTGCGCGTCACCCTCAAGGATGGAGACGTCAAGGAGATCTTTCTCGACCCGGACTACTTCCTGGAGATCAAGGAGGTCTCGACGACGCACATCCGGGGAACCGAGCGGGTCACCGAGGCGGATTTCGGCAGTTTCGAGCGGGTGGAAGGCATCTGGATTCCCTTCTCGATCGAAGCCGGCCGGAAGGGAAGGCCGCGCTCCACGCGAATCACAATCGAGCGCGCGGACGTCAACGTCGACGTGGACGATGGCGCCTTTCGCTTCCCGCCGGCCGGAACGCCCATCCCCCGCGTCGTCGTGGCCGGCCCGGTCTCCGCGGCGCGCGCCCCCGCGATGGCCAAGCCGCCCGCTCCGGCGGGGCAGCGGCCTCCCGCATTCGACGCCGGCGCGATCTCCGGTCTGGGAGCGCGCAACATCGGCTCGGCGGCGATGAGCGGCCGCGTCTCGGCCCTCGCCGCCCGCACCGAAGGCGGCAAGACGACCGTGTTCGTCGGCGCGGCGAGCGGCGGCGTGTGGAAGTCCTCGGACAGCGGCACCACGTTCAAACCCGTCTTCGACAAGGCGACCGCGCAGTCGATTGGCGCGATTGCGATCGACCCCTCGACCCCGACGACCGTCTGGGTGGGCTCGGGCGAATCCTGGGTCCGCAATTCCGTCTCCGTCGGCGACGGGATCTACAAGTCCATCGACGGGGGCGAGACCTGGACGAACATGGGGCTGCCCGAGTCGGAGCGCATCGCGCGCGTCCTCGTCCACCCGAAGAACGGAGACATCGTGTACGCCTGCGTGCCGGGCAAGCTCTGGAGCGACAGCGCCGAGCGCGGCCTGTACAAGACGTCCGACGGAGGAAAGACCTGGACGCTCGCCCTGAAGGGCTCCAACCTCTCGACGGGCTGCTCGAGCGTCTCGATGGATCCAAAGAACCCGGAGCTCCTCTTCGCCGGCCTCTGGGACTTCCGGCGGAAGGGGTGGACTTTCCGCTCAGGCGGAGACGGACCCGGCGCCGTCAGCGGCAGCGGACTCTTCCGCTCCGAGGATGGCGGGCGGACGTGGTCGGAGCTGACGTCGAAGTCAAACGCCGGGCTTCCCGCAAAACCGTGGGGCCGCGTCGAGACGATCCTCGCGCCTTCGGACCCGAAGGTCGTCTACGCGCTCATCGAATCCGAACGCTCGGCGCTCTACCGCTCCGCCGACGGCGGCAGGACGTGGGAACGGCGGGACAGCAGTCAGGCGATGATCTGGCGCCCCTTCTATTTCGCGCGGCTCGTCGTCGATCCGGCAAACCCCGACCGGCTCTTCAAGCCGGGCGGCGGGCTCGTCGTCAGCGAAGACGGGGGGCGCAGCTTCTCGGGCAGCGGCGGCCGGGGGTCACACGGTGACTGGCACGACGTCTGGATCGATTCCGCGAATCCGAAGTTCGTGATCGGCGGCGACGACGGCGGGCTCTGGATCTCTCACGACGGGGGCAACCGCTGGTGGAAGTCGGCCAACCTGCCGATCTCTCAGTTCTACCATGTGAGTCTCGACGCAAAGGATCCGTACCAGGTCTACGGCGGGCTGCAGGACAACAGCTCGTGGGTCGGCGACTCGGCGCACCCGGGTGGCATCACGAACGCGCGGTGGGAAAACCTGTACGGCGGCGACGGTTTCTGGACGCTCGTCGATCCGACCGATCCCGAGGCGGTGTATGCGGAATCGCAGGGCGGCTACATCGGGAGGATCGACCGCCGGACGGGCGCCGCGCGCGACATCCAGCCGAAGGCGGGTTACAAGGAGAAGCTTCGATTCAACTGGAACACGCCGATCTTCGCGAGCCCGACGCAGAAGGGAACGATCTACCTCGGCGCGCAGTACCTCTTCCGCTCGCGCGACCGGGGCGATACGTGGGAGCGCATCTCACCGGACCTGACGAGCAACGATCCGGAGAAGCAGAAGCAGGAAGAGTCGGGCGGCATCACGGTGGACAACTCTTCCGCCGAGATGCACACGACGATCTATTCGATCAGCGAGTCGCCGCTCGACGCCCAGGTTCTCTGGGCCGGCACGGACGACGGGAATGTTCAGCTCTCGCGCGACGGCGGCCGGACCTGGAACAACGTCGTCGGGAACGTGCCCGATGTGCCGAAAGCCTCCTGGGTGAGCTGGGTCGAGGCGAGCCGCTTCGACCCAGCCACGGCCTACGCGGCGTTCGATCGCCACACTTTCGGCGACATGACCCCCTGGGTCTACAAGACCTCCGACTTCGGCAAGAGCTGGAGGCGAGTGGCAGGCCCGGGCCAGGGAGTGCGCGGCTACGCGCACGTCATCAAGGAGGACACCGTCTCGCCCTCGCTCCTCTTCCTCGGCACGGAGTTCGGACTCTGGATCTCGCCCGACGGCGGATCGCACTGGGCGCGCTTTGCGGGAAACGACTTCCCGAGCGTCGCGGTTCGCGAGATCCAGGTGCATCCGCGGGAGCACGACCTCGTCCTCGCGACGCATGGGCGCGGCATCTGGATCATCGACGACATCACACCGCTCCGCGGTCTGACCTCCGAAATCCTGGGACACGAAGCGGCGTTTCTTCCGGGGCGCCCCGTGCAACAGCGCATGCCCGCCGGCGGCGGATGGCCCGAGGGCGACGCGACTTTCACCGGCGAAAACCCGTCCAACGGCGCCGTGGTCACGTACTACCAGCGCACGCGGCACCTCTTCGGCCCGATCAAGCTCGAGATCCTCGACGGGGAGGGCAAGGTCGTCGACACCGTTTCCGCGACGAAGCGCCGCGGGTTGAATCGGGTCGCCTGGACGATGCAGGTCAAGCCTCCCCGAGTGCCGCGGGCGGCGCAGGTCGCGTTCAACGCCTCGCAGGGGCCGCGGGTGCCGCCGGGCACGTACACCGTGCGCCTGACGAAGGGGGATCGAACGATCGAACAGAAGCTCGCGATCGGCGTCGACAGGCGCGCGCCCTACGGCCCGGCCGACAGAAAGGAGCAGTTCGAAGCCGTGATGCGCGCGCACGCTCTCTTCCAGGACATGAGCGCGCTCGTCGACCGCATCGACTCGACCCGCGGCGCCGTGGCCGAGCGGGCGAAGGTGGTCCCGGAGACGGACGCGCTCGGAACCCGGTTGCGCGAAACGGGCGCGAAGATCGACCAATTGAAACGCCGAATCGTCGCCACCAAGGAGGGCGGCGCGATCACCGGCGAGGAGCGGATCCGCGAGCACCTCGACACCGTGTACGGCGCGCTGAACGGGTGGGAGGGAAAACCGGCCCGATACCAGGTCGACCGGATCGAAACGCTCCAGCGGGAGTTGAACGACGTCGCGTCGGAGTACGACGCGGTCGCGGCGAAGGAGCTGCCCTCGTTGGATGAAGAGTTGAAGCGCCGCAATCTCGCACCGGTCGGCGCCGCGAAACCGGCGGGCAAGCCTTAGCCGAAGCCTCCGTCGATGAGCTTCTGCGCCATCGGCCTTCGGGCTCACTCCGGCTGGGCGGCGCTCGTCGCGCTGGCGGGCACCCGCCGGGCGCCGGAGGTCGTCTCGCGGAGCCGGATCGAGATGGCCGACCCGGCGATCCGGGGATCGAAGCAGCCGTACCACGAGGCCGAAGAGATGGAGCTTCGAGACGCGGCGCGCTACCTCGCTCGATGCGAGCGCGCCTCTTTGAAGCTCGCGCGCGCCGGCCTCGGCGGAGCTCTCGAGGAGCTGGCGGAACGGGGGCACCGGCCCGAAGCGTGCGGCATCCTCCTCGCCGCCGGCGCCCCGCTGCCGGAGCTCGCCTCCATCCTCGCATCCCACGCGCGGATCCACACGGCGGACGGGGAGCATTTCCGGAGCGCTCTCGCCGCCGCGGCGCGGGAGCGCGGCCTCGAGGTCGTGCGCGTGCGCGAGCGGGACGCCGCAGCCGCCGTCGCCTCGGAGCTGCGCGTCGCCGCCGAAGATCTGGTCCGGCGGGTCCAGGACATGCGCGCGACCCTCGGGCCCCCGTGGACGCAGGACCAGAAGCTCGCCACCCTCGCGGCGTGGCATGCGATGTCCCGAGAAGCCCGGCCGGCGCCATCCGGGCGGACGGAAGCATGACGAAAGATCTCCACGAGTATCGGGACCAGCACGAATCCATCCGCGCGGAATTCGCGAAGCAGGCGGAGGGATGGGGCGCGGAGAAGCTTTCCGCCGACCTGCTCTGGGCGGTGGACCGCCTTCCCCTGCAGCCCCACTTCGCCGTCCTCGACGTCGCGGCCGGAACCGGTCTTCTCGCCCGCGCGATCGCGCCGCGCGTCGCGTCGGTGGTCGCCGTGGACATCACACCCGAGATGTTGTCGGAGGGGCGGCGGCAGGCGGAGCGCGAGGGAATCACCAACATTCGCTTCGAGCCGGGCGCCGCCGAAGCTCTGCCTTACGATTCCGATTCCTTCGACCTGGTCGCGACGCGGTTCTCGCTGCACCACTTCCAGAATCCCGAGGCCGCAGTCCGGGAGATGGCGCGAGTCTGCCGTCCGGGCGGCCATGTCGGCGTGATCGACATCGTGTCGCCGGAAGACCAGGCGCTGGCCGCCCGCTACAATCATTTCGAGCGCTTGCGGGACCCCTCCCACACGCGGGCGCTCCGGCCGACGGAGCTGACCCGGGTGATCGAGGCGGGCGGGTTCCGGATCACCCGGGTGGACCGGCGGGACGTGGGCAACGGCCTCTCGGAGTGGTTCGATCGCGCGCGCACGGGAGACTCCGCTCGGGACGAAATCCTCCAGAGCCTCCGCCGCGAGCTCGAGGGCGGCGCTCCGACCGGCTTCCGGCCCTTCGCCGACGGGCCCAGGCTGATGTTCCTCCACACCTGGGAGGTCGTCGTCGGAACGAAACCGTAGCCGGACCGCCGGCAGCGAAGGCTCAAGCGGAATAGAATCCGGCCCAATCGTTTTCAGCCGGCCCGAAAGAGCCGCCTTCCGAGGAGGAACATCAAATGATCTCGACCAGCCGGATCCGCGGAATTCTCCTGGAGCCCCGGCGGGAATGGCCCGCCATCGCGGCCGAGCCCGCGACGACCGCGGGGCTCTATGCCGGGTGGATCGCCCCGCTCGCCGCCATCGGACCCATCGCGAGCTTCGTCGGCATGTCGATCTTCGGATTCTCCCTGCCTTTCGTCGGCCAATACCGCATTCCGATCGCGAGCGGACTCGGGCGCGCGATCTTGAGCTACATCGGCGCGCTCGTCGGCGCCTACGTCCTCGCGGTCGTGATCGATCTCCTCGCGCCGATGTTCGGGGGGCAGTCGAACCGCGTCTCGGCGCTCAAGGTCGCGGCCTACGGCAGCACGGCCGCCTGGATCGCGGGCATCTTCGGGCTCTTCCCTCCGATCGCGTGGCTGGGACTCCTCGGCCTGTACAGCATCTACTTGATCTACCTGGGCCTCCCGGTTCTCATGAAGTCGCCGCCGGAGCGGGCCGGAGGATACACAGCCGTCGTGGTCGTCGTCGCGGTGCTGGTCTTCCTGGTGATCGGTGTGTGCTCGAGCCTCGTCTTCCGCGGCGCGGGCTACCCGGGCGCGTTTCCTCGCTGACCCCGATCGGGGTGTCGAGAGGAAGGAGGCGGCGAGCGGCCGGGGTCGCGCTCGCCGCGGGCTTCCATGGATGCGATGCGGTCTTTCCCTACGGGCAGGTCGCGAACGCCGCCGTGTCCTGGATCGGGGCGAAGGCAACGCCCTGCGGGTTCTGGTAGTTCTTCACCACTCCCGTCAGGGTGTCGGTGACCTGAATCGTCACGTTGACGTTCGTGAGCCCTCCCGCAAACACCCAGTATCGGTTGAACGGAGCGACGCAGCCGTTTACCACCTTGATCACCATCTCGACGTTGTTCGAGCTGAAGAACCAGAAGTAACCCGTGTCGCTCGTCATGGTGATGGCGTTTGCTGGACCCGACCCACCGGACGAAACAAAGTTCGCCGTCACGCGGAAACGACCGTTGTTCAGGCAGAGCGACGTCGAGGTCGCTGTGCACGTCGTCCCAAATGTCTGGAGGTTGCTGAACACGAAGAAATCCTGATAGGGGTACCCCGAGCCGTCGAATTCCGTCAGCGCGATCGTTATGTAATAGGTCCCGGGCGGAGGCACGGTGAATGCGACGCTCCCGCTGTCGATGTTCGTGAAGCTCGTTCCGGCGGGTAGAACGCCGAGCGTGTAGGTCCCCAGGGTGTACGCCGAGATGGTCTGACCAAAAAAAGGCCTCGTCGTCGTGGCCCACAGCTCGAGGCGGAGCGTGCCGGAGACGCCGCTCGTCCGGCTGTTCCGAACCCGATCCGCCGTCATCCTCAAGAGGGCGCCCGAGTAGTTGTAGCCGACGTTCCCTTCGAGGCTGAGACCGTTGATGGTTGCGCCGAGTGCGCCCTCGAGCCCTCGCGCCAGACCTCCCGGAGAGCGAGTTGCTGAGTCGCTCCCCTGCGTTTCCGCAGTGGCGGGCAGAGCCAGAAGAGTGCCGAGGATGAGAAGAAGGCAGATTCCAGCCGTCCTGGCATACCGCATACGACCTCCTAAAAGGTTAGGGTTGGCCCACTCCGCTCGACCACGAGAATTCCGACTCGGAAAACTTGCCGGTATTCTATTCCCGAGTCGGGCGGCGGTCGAAACCCGAAGGACAGCCCATCGGCCGTTACGTCAGACGCCGCCGAGAAGAGAGTCTGAAAGAACCCGGCGGCCAGCGCCAGCCCGGTGGGATCCCCGGGCCCGCTCCGGCGGTCTTCACCTCAGAATGCAGTTGCGGAAGACCTGCCGCACGTTGGACGACCCGGGGCAGAGCTCGTGGGCCTTGTACCCGAAGACGCCGGAAAGAACGAGCACGAGCGCGAACGGGATCGCGGTCGACTTGAGAACCCCGCCCATCCAGCCGGGCTCATGCACGTCTCGCGCGCTCCGGATGAGCCCCCCCGCCAGAACGGCGTGAAACGCGGCCTCGGAAAGGATCGCCGGCGCCTGAAAGACGAGGTACGCGCCGGCTCCGAAGATGGCGGCGACGAGGAGCACGAAGAGAAGGAGAAGCAGGAGGCCGTCGCCGTCGCCGCCGCCGCCCGAGGAAGAGGAGGAGGAGCTCGAGCCTTTGCCGCCGCCCGAGCCCGAGCCCGAGCCCGATCCAACC
>DATNMZ010000193.1:0-3433 GCA_035602095.1 Thermoanaerobaculia bacterium | reverse complement strand
GGAGCAGGAATCGGCAGCCGCCGCCGTCTGCGCCGCGATCCGGGAGAGGCGGTACTTTCCCGCCCTCCTCCAGGGCGTCACGGGCAGCGGCAAGACGGAGGTCTACCTGCGCGCCATTGCCCAGGCCCTCGAGTTGGGACGGGGAGCGATCTGGCTCGTCCCCGAGATCGCGCTGACGCCCGTCTTCGCCCGCGAGCTCCAGCGCCTGTTCGGCGGCCGCGCCGCCCTGATCCATTCCGCGCTCTCGGAGCGCGAGCGGGGGCAGGCGTGGGACCGCCTGCGCCGCGGGGAAGCCCGTGCGGTCATCGGCCCCCGGTCGGCGGTCTTCGCTCCGGTCTCGGACCCCGGCGTGATCGTCGTGGACGAGGAGCACGACGCCTCCTACAAACAGAGGGAGTCGCCGCGCTACGACGCGCGGGAAGTCGCGGCGCTGCGGGCCGGCCGGGCGAAAGCGGCGCTGCTCTTCGGCACGGCCACGCCCTCGCTCGAGGCGTACTTCGCGTCGCGGGAGGGGCGGGTCGCACGGTTGCTCCTGACACGCCGGGTGGACGGCAAACCACTCCCGGAAGTCTCCATCGTGGACCTGCGCCGCGAGACTCCCCGACCGGACGAGAAGGGGATACCCCTCTTTTCGCGCCCCCTGGTCGAGCGCCTCCGGGAGACCTTTTCCCGGGGGGAGCAGGCCATCCTGCTGCAGCCGCGGCGCGGGTACGCCCCCTTTCTCCTCTGCCGCGAGTGCGGTCACGATTTTCGATGCAGCCACTGCAGCGTCTCGCGAACGGTGCACGCGCGGGGACGCCGCCTCGTGTGCCACTACTGCGGGGAGAGTGTCGCCCGGCCGCTGCGCTGCCCCGAGTGCGGCGGCTCCATTCTCGAAGCGATCGGTTTCGGAACCGAGCGCGTGGCCGACCGCTTCGCCGAGCTGTTTCCCGGAGTGCCTTGCGCCATCCTCGATCGGGACACCGCGCGCCAGCGCGGCGTCGAAGCCGTCGTCGAGGACGTCCTCTCCGGCCGCGTCGCCTGTTTGATCGGAACGCAGATGGTGGCGAAGGGTCACGATTTCCCGAACGTCACGGCCGTCGGCGTCCTCTCCGCGGACAGCCTCTTGAACTTCCCCGATTTTCGCTCGGCCGAGAAGACGTTCCAGCTCGTCGCGCAGGCCGCGGGCCGCGCCGGCCGCCGGGACGCGCGCGGCACCGTGCACGTGCAGACGTTCCACCCGCAACACCCTGCGATCCGCCGCGCCGCGGAGCACGACGTGGACGGCTTCTGTGCGCAGGAACTGACGTTTCGCCGCTCCTTCTTCTACCCGCCCTTCTGCGAGCTCGCGGCGATTCTCGTGTCCTCGCCGGAGAGGGACCGCGCGGCGCAAGTCGCGGGGGAGGTCGGCGCGGCGGCGGCGAAGATCCCGGGGCTGCGCCTCTCCGGGCCGGCGCCGGCCCCCCTGGAGCGCCTGGCCGGACGGTGGCGCTTCCAGATCCTGTTGCGGGCGCGCGACCGCAAGACGATCCTCGCCGTCCTGGAGTCCTGCGTCCCGGATCGGCCCCCGGCCGGCGTCCAGATCGCCGCCGACGTCGATCCCCAGGATCTGATGTAGCGGGAGGGGCTCCGCGGCCCCTCCGCCGCAGGTCCGGTTCCCCCTCGAGGCCGGCGGCCGGGCAGGCGGCCCGATAGAATCGTCCCGTGCACTCCGAAGAGTCCAGCTTCGAGGAGCCCCTGGTCAAGCTCCGCCAGCGGATCGAGGAGCTCTCCGCGCTTCCGGACGATGCCGCTCACCGGCGCGAGATCGACCGCCTGCGGGAGAAACTCGAGCGCCTGACGCGAGAGGTCTACGAAGCGCTGACGCCGTGGCAGAAGACCGTGGTCGCGCGGCACCCGCTCCGCCCTTACTCGCTCGACTACGTCCAGGCGCTGATGACCGACTTCGTGGAGCTCCATGGCGACCGAAAGTTCTCCGACGACGCCGCGGTGGTGGCGGGCTTCGCTTCGTTCCGGGGCGTCGCCGTCGCCATCGTCGGCCACCAGAAGGGGCGCGATACGAAGGAGAAGATCCGGCGCAACTTCGGGATGCCCCGGCCCGAGGGCTTCCGAAAGGCGCTGCGCGTGATGCAGCTGGCGGCGAAGTTTCACCGCCCGATCCTCTCCTTCGTGGACACCGCGGGCGCGTATCCCGGCATCGACGCGGAGGAGCGCGGACAGGCGGAGGCGATTGCCGTGAATCTTCGGGCGATGGCTTCGCTGGACGTGCCGATCGTCGTCACGATCACGGGGGAAGGAGGCTCCGGCGGGGCGCTGGCGCTCGCGGTCGGCGACCGTGTCCTGATGCTCGAGCATTCGGTTTACTCCGTGATCACTCCGGAGGGGTGCGCGGCGATCCTCTGGAAGGACGCCTCCCGCAAGAAGGAGGCGGCGACGGCTCTGAAGCTGACGGCCGGTGATCTGAAGTCCCTGGACGTCATCGACGAGATCATTCCCGAGCCTCCCGGAGGAGCGCACTCGGACCCCCCGGGCGCAACCGCGGCGGTCGGCGAGGCGATCGAGCGGCACCTCCGGCCGCTTCTCGCGATGACGCCGGCCGAACGACGCGAGGGGCGGTATCGCAAGTTCCGCGCGCTCGGCCGTTTCGAGACCGTATCCGATTGATGACCGGCCGCCGGCCGGAGGGCGCGTCGCGCCAGGCGCCGGCGTTCCAGGATCGGGTGCCCGGACGCCTTTTGTCGCAGCCGCCGGCGAAGCTGTCTGCCATGCGATCGCTCTGGCGCGTCCGCCCGCCCGACCCCGCGGCCGCCGCGCTGGCGCTCGAGACGGGGGTGCCGGAGGTGCTCGCGTCGCTCCTGATCGCCCGAGGGGCCTCCACGGCCGGAGCCGTCGGCGCGTTTCTCCGGCCGGATCCCGCCGCGCTCCACGACCCCTTTCGGCTGAAGGGCGCCGAGGAGGCGGCCGACGTGCTCGTTCGCGCGGCCCGGTCGAAGCGGCGAATCGTCGTCTTCGGCGATTACGACGTCGACGGAGTGACTTCCGTGGCGCAGCTCAGGGCCGCCCTGCTCCGGGCCGGGGCGGACGCCGTCGCTTTTCTTCCGCATCGCCTTCGGGACGGATACGGGCTTCGCGCGGACACCGTACGCCGGGTCCTCCGGGAGCTAAAGCCGGCCGTGCTCGTCACCGTCGACTGCGGCATCAGCGCCGTCGAGGGCGTCGCGTGCGCGAGAGCGGCCGGGGTGGAGGTCGTCGTCACGGACCATCACCTCGTTCCGGACGCGCTGCCGGCGGGCGCCGTGGTCGTGAACCCCCGGCAGCCGGGTTGCGCCTATCCGGAGAAGGAGCTTGCGGCTTGTGGCATCGCGATGAAGATCGCGGAGGCGGTGGCGTCGCGGGCCGGGGTCCGCCTCGCCCGGGAATCCCTCCTTCGCGCCGCGGCGCTCGGGACGATCGC
>DATNMZ010000192.1:0-5743 GCA_035602095.1 Thermoanaerobaculia bacterium | reverse complement strand
CCGTCGTTCAACCGCGCCTTCAGCTCCTTGAACAGCGCGCGAAGCTCATCCTTGCCGTGCGCTTCCGGAGCGGCCGCGGCTTCGACGACGCGCTCCTCGAGTGGCCGGGTCAGGCCGACTCCCGGACGGCGCGCCGCTTGGCCGGCAGCTTGAGCGCGCCGAGAAGCGATTCGATCTTCCGGCGTGTTTCGTCGCGGACGGGCGCGAGGGGGAGGCGCAACGTCTCGCCGCATTTCTTCATCAGGGAAAGAGCGCACTTCGCGGGCCCCGGGCTCGATTCCCAGAAGTTCATCTCCATGAGCGGCAGCCAGCGCGCCTGGAGCTTCCGGGCCTTCTCCCAGTCGCCGCTCACCGCCGCGGCGACGAGCGCCCGCATCTCGCCCGGGATCTCGTTGGAGGCGACCGAGATCAGCCCGCGGGCGCCGAGCGCGAGAAGGGCGAGCGCCGTGGAGTCGTCGCCCGAAAAGACCGCGAAGTCCGAAGGCACGAGCGTTAGGAGACGCGCGATCTTGCCGAAGTTGGGCGAGGCTTCTTTCAGCCCGACGACGTTCGGCACTTCGGCCAGTCGCAGAATCGTCTCGACATCCAGGTCCGCCCCGGTGCGGCCGGGCACGTTGTAGACGAGGATCGGCAGCCGGGAGGCATCCGAGATCGCGGAAAAATGCCGGAACAGCCCCTCCGACGTGGGCTTGTTGTACATGGGAGAGACGGACAGGATTCCGTCCGCTCCCGCGGCTTCCGCGTCCCGCGCCCAGAAGACTGCTTTCGCGGTGTGGTTTCCTCCGGCCCCCGCGATCACCGGCACGCGCCCGTTCGCCGTGATCACCACCGACGCGGTGACCGCTTTGCGCTCGTCGCCGGAGAGGGTCGCCGATTCCCCCGTCGTCCCGCAAGGCACCAGAAAATCGATGCCCTCGCGGATCTGCCATTCGACGAGTCTTCCGAGCGCGCCGAAGTCGATCCGGCCCCGCTCGTCGAAAGGCGTCACGAGAGCCGTGCCGCAGCCCTGCCAGTCCACCCGCTTCATCGAACTCTTCACGGCCCCTCCTTCTCGAGTTCCGAGAGCAGCTCCCCGAACTCGAACACCTCCCCCGAGCGCCCCGCGATGCGTTCGGCCGCCCAGACGGCGCCCCGCGCGAACCCGGCCCGGCTGCGCGCCCGGTGGATGATCTCGATCTCGTCTTCCGGGGACTCGAACACGAGCCGGTGCGTGCCGGGAATCGTACCGGCTCGCACACTCGTGATCGGCAACGGCCGGCCGCTCGTCATCTCGACGAGGGAGGCGATGGTGCGCGCGGTCCCGGAGGGCGCGTCCCGCTTCTCCGCGTGGTGCTCCTCGACGAGATACGACGCGTATCCAGCCCGCGAGTAGAGTCGCGCCGCGCGCGTGGCCAGGTCGAAGAAGTGACGGACGCCGACGGAGAAGTTCGCGGCGTGGACGAGCGCTCCCGGGCCGGCGGCAAACGCCTCCGTCACCGCCGGGAGGTCGCGCGCCCAGCCCGTCGTCCCGCAGACCGTCCGAGCGCCGGCGGCGGCCAGGCGAAGCAGGTTCTCCACCGCAGCGCCGGGCGTGGTGAACTCGAAAACCACATCCGCGGCCGCCAACCGCTCGGCGGTGAGCCCTTGCCCGTGCGGGTTTTCCGCCGACCCGAGCCTCCAGACCACCGGATGGCCCTGCGACGTCGCCACGGCTTCGATCTCGCGGCTCATTCTCCCGGCACCGACGATTGCGAAGCGCATCTCTAAACCCTTCCGGCACGCGCGGTACTCACCGCGCCCGGAGCGGCGGCCTCGCCGAAGAATTCGCGGTGCAGGTGGCGCACCGCCCGCTCCACGTCCTCCTCCGCGACGACAAACGACACGTTTCGTCGCGACGCGCCCTGCGAGATCATCAGCACGTTCACGTCCTCGACGGCGCGGAAGATCCGCGCCGCGATGCCGGAGGTGAACTTGAGATTCTCCCCGACGAGACACACGATCGCGCGGCCGGGCACGACGTCCACACGGGCCATCTGCTCGAGCTCCCTCCGAATTTCCGCGACACGGGACGAATCGTCCAGCGTCACGGATACCGAGACCTCGGAGGTCGAGATCATGTCCACGGCCGTGTCGAAACGCGCGAACACGTCGAACAACGCGCGAAGAAAGCCGGGCGCCATGAGCATCCGGCTCGTCGAGACTTCCACGGTCACGATGCCTCTCTTGCACGCGATCGATCGGACATCCTCGCCGCCCGGCGCGCCGGAGAGGATTTCCGTCCCGGGCCGCTCCGGCCGGCGAGCGTTCAAGACGCGCACGGGAATTCCTTTTTCGATCGCCGGCGCGAGCGTCAAGGGGTGCAGGACGCGGGCTCCGAAGTAGGCGAGCTCCGACGCCTCCTCCGCGGACAGGCGGTCGAGCACGCGGGCCTCCGGAACGATGCGAGGATCCGCCGTCATCATCCCGTCCACGTCGGTCCAGATTTCGACCCGCGACGCCCCGAGGCACGCCCCGAAAATCGCCGCGCTGTAATCCGAGCCTCCGCGGCCGAGAACGGTCGTCTGCCCGCCCGCCGTCGCGCCGACGAAGCCGCCAATGACCGGAACCTGCCGGCGAGACACGGGGCCGGCCAGACGCTCGCGCGCCGCGGCCTCCGTCGCTCGAAAGTCGGGTTGCGCGCGGCCGAAATGCGCGTCGGTCACCAGGACGTCCCTCGCGTCGACGCGGACCGCCGGAACGCCGCGCGCCGCGAGCGCACGGGCGACGACGAGCGACGACACGAGCTCGCCCTGGGCGAGGAAGTGGTCGCGGGCATCCGCCGGAACGGAGCTCAGGACCGCGACGGCCGCGGCCATCCGGCCGAGCCCGGCGAAGAGCGGAGCGAGCTCGGCCGCCACGGCCGGCGCCGCCGCTCCGAAGATTTCGTCCACCGCCGCCAGAGTGTCCCGCGACACTGCGGCCAGCTGCTCGAGAGCGCCGCCCTCGTCCCCTGCAGTGGCGCGAGCGAGCGCGGCGACGAGGCGATCCGTCGTTTTTCCCATCGCGGAAACGACGACGACCGGCCCTTCGCCGACCGCGCGCTGGACGATCCCGGCGAGCCGCTCGATCGCCGCGCCATCCTCGACGGAAGTTCCGCCGAACTTCTGGACGATCACGCCAAACCGGTCAGTCGAGAAACCCCTTCTTCAAGGCGTACTCCGCGTTCAGCACGGATTGCCCGGCGGCGCCCCGGATCGTGTTGTGCGCGAGTACCGTGAACTTCCAATCGAGCAGGGCGCAGGGTTTGAGTCCTCCGACGACGGCGGCCATGCCCCCCGCCGTGTCGACGTCGCGGCGGGGCTGCGGACGGTGGGGCAGGGAAATATAGACGACCGGCGCCTCCGGGGCGGAGGGCAGCCCCCGCACGCCGTCGGGCGCGCGGAACCGCTCCCATGCCGCGATGACCTGGGCGGATTCGGCCCGGCGCCGCAGCTTGACCGAAACGGACTCCGTGTGCCCGTCGGCGACGGGGACGCGATACGTCATGGCGGAAATGGAGAAGGACGCCGGAGTCACGCGCTCCGCCGCAAATTCCCCGAGAATCTTCGGAGTCTCGCGCTCGATCTTTTCCGCTTCCTCCGGAATGTCGGGCAGCACGTTGCCGAGGATGTCGAGCGACGGCACGCCCGGGTAACCCGCGCCGGAGACCGCCTGCAGGGTCGTCACGAAGACCCGCTCGATCCCGAATTCCCGATGAATTGGAAAGAGCGCCATCGCGAGCGCGATCGTCGAGCAGTTCGCATTCGTGACGATTGCCCCGGTCCATCCTCGCTCCCGCCTCTGACGCGCAAGCACCTCGATCGCGCCGGGATTCACTTCGGGGATCAAGAGCGGCACGTCTTCGTCCATCCGGTGCGCGGAGGCGTTGGAAAAGACGAGCATTCCGCGGCGCGCGCAGTGCGGTTCGATCTCCCGCGCCAGAGCGGCGTCCAGAGCCGAGAAGACGATCCGACACGGCAGATCGTCCGATGGGGAACAGACGCGCAGGGAGGCGACGCGCTCCGGGAGCGGCGAAGGGAGCCTCCAGGATGCCGCCTCCGAATAGGAGCGGCCCTGGGACCGGTCCGAGGCGGCGACGCAGGCGATCTCGAACCACGGATGGTCGGCCAACCGTTCGACGAACCGCTGTCCCACCGTGCCCGTCGCCCCGAGGAGCCCGACGGGGATCTTCCGTGTCACGCCCGGCAGCATAACGGAGGCGATGCCTCTCGAAATGACTCTATGATTGTTGTCGAGACCTCGTGAGCCCGAGCCCCGAATCCACCGGACCGCTTTGCCCGCACTGTGGGCGGCGCATCGCCGCCTGGCGAATGGACCATTGCGTCTATTGCGGCGCCGCTTTTCCTGCGGAGCTCAAGCTGGGCTTCGCCGAGCCGGAATCGCTCAAATGGGTGGACCGGCCCAAGCTGCCGCCGGACGCGGCGCGGCAGCTCGAGATGTGGAAGGTGATCCCCCAGGGAAAGAAGCGCCGATCGGGAGCCGCCCTCTTCGGGATTCTCGCCATGCCGGTCTTCGCCGTTCTGTTCTATCTGCTCTACCGAATCGTGGCGCGCTATTCGGGGGCCGCGGCGACGCTCGTCTCGATCGCGGGCGTGGGCTTTCTGGCCTACCTCGCCTGGAGCCTCTTCAAGCGTTCGAATTGAGCGTCTTCAAACCGCCGGTTGGACCGCCGAGGCGTCGCGAAGACACGCGAAGCGCGGGAGAGACTCTCCCGCGCAAGGCGCACCCGGTCTCGAGATAACGGGGCTACGGCCGAGGGGTCTAGATGACGCGGCGGCCCTGAATCAACCGGATGAGCAGGACCACGACGGCGATGACCAGCAGGATGTGGACGAATCCGCCCAGTGTGTAACCGGAGACGAGGCCCAGAAGCCACAGGATCAGCAGGATGACAAAGATGGTCCAGAGCATGGTGAGTATCCCTCCTCGTTACAGTGGGCCAAACGCCGCACTTGCAGCCCTCAAAGCGAAGGTCATGCCAAGGGAAATGAACACGTGGGAAGGGGGGCGCAGGCCGGCCGGCCGGGACCCGGAAGGACCCCTCCGAGCCGGCCGCCCGAGAATGCTCGCCTCGACGGCATCCGGATTCCTCGTTACGCGACGTAGGGGTAGAAGCGGCCCTCGATCAGGAAGAATCGTCCATTCGCAACGGTCAGCTGGCATCGGGTGACCTCGAGCGTCGTCGCAAACGATACGCCCGGTGCGTTCACGGTGATCGGATACATGGTTCCGACCGTCAATGCCGTGTCGAACTCGAACTTCACTCCGCCCGCCGTTACCCGAAGAACGCGGCGCGCGTGTTGCCAGCGGATCTTGAGCTCGTATTGGTCCGGAGACAGCTTCTGGTGGGTGCGGCCCGGCCGGGAGCCGCGGGGAGGAGTCGGAGCGCCCGCCGATGGCGGGTCGGTCTTCCGGTCCGTCATTGCGGTTCGGGGTTTCTTGAGAAAGGGTCCGGGCGAAGTACGCTTCTCCGGTGGCCGCTCGGGCGACGCCTGGCGTCGAAAAGTTTCGAGCGCGCCGGGGGCACGGCTCAGCGCTTCTGTCGGAGAGAGGACGCGAGCGCGATTGCCGCGGCCATGCCCTGCTTTTCGCGCACCGCTCGAACCCGAGACTTCTCGGCGGGCTTGAGGCTGCGGACAAAGCCCATGTACTTACCTTGCAGCTTGCGCAGCGCCCAAACCTTGGGGGACATCGGACGTCGCGCGCGAGGCCGACGCTTTGCCTT
>DATNMZ010000191.1:0-3243 GCA_035602095.1 Thermoanaerobaculia bacterium | reverse complement strand
GGAACTCCGGAAGAAAGAAGGAATGGATCACGTCTTTGGAACGCAGAGTCGCGACCACGGGGCGGCCGACGGGAAAGTGGAGCTGGTTCAACGACACGATGTCGTCGGGGGTGCCGATCCGGCCGTCGGGTCCCGGGTAGCGGATCGTCCAGGAGAACTGCTCCCCCGTGACCTCGATTTGAAGCGCGTCCTTCGGCATGCTCTGCTTGATGTCCGCCCACGTGCGGCGGGAGAGGAGGGCGAGGATGACGCAGATCAGCGCCGGAACGATCGTCCAGACGACCTCGACTCGGTTGTTTCCGTGCGTGTAGGTCGCCCGCCGCCCTTCGCGGTGCCGGTACCGGAACACGAAGAAGAGGAGCAGCCCCTCCACGATTATGAAAACGATGCCGGTGATCCAGAGGATCAGATAGAACAACCCGTCGATGCGGCCGCTGTAGCTCGAGACTCCCTCCGGAAGCTGCAACCACTTCGGCAGCTCCGCCGCCCGGGCGGCGGCAGCGCCGACAAGGATCGCAGCGCAACCGAGCATCGGCCGGAGGAGCCTCCGGAGCGCGACGCGTTCGTCTTGGGGAGCCTTCTTCACGCGCCGTCGCTCATCTTTCAAAGGTCCAGCGTTAGCCCTTGAATCCAAAATCGACCGTCTTCGTCTCCGACCCGGCAACGGTGACGCTCTGGGTCTGAGTCCCGTACTTCTCGTGCCACGCCTCGATCGTGTACGTGCCGGGGGGCAGGTTCTTGATCTCGAAGGTCCCCTGATCGTTGGTCGTCGCGAAGAACGGATGGTTGAAGACGCCCGCGTAGGCGCCCATCCACTTGTGGACGTCGCACTTGAACTTGACCGGCATCTCGGGCTTGTCGAACTTCTTGACCGTCTCCATCTTCGGAAAAGGCTGGCCGATGTTGAACTCGGCGTTGATCTTCGGCAGGGCGTGGATGTTGTGGAGGGTCCCGTCGCTGTTGACGATCTTCAAATCCTGGCCGGCCTGGATCCCGAACACGTGCGGATGGTACTGGCAGCCGCGCTGGTCGAGCGTGACCGCCTGCGCCGGCGGCGGGAACTTGCCCGCCACCTCCTTGACGTACACGAGCACCCACTCGAGCGTCCCGTTGCCGTTGACGACCGCCTCCTCGGAGTAGACCGGCGTGCTGTGCGCCGCCTTGCAGAAGGCGTCGGCCTCCATCTTGATCGTCTCCTTCGCGGGCGGTCCGCCGGTGAACGTGACCTTCCCGGTCACGGTGGCGCCGCCGGCGGGAACGGCCGCGGCCCCTCCGGACGCGGGCGCGGACGCCGACTTTGCGGCGGGCGTCGTCTCGGTGTCCTCCTCGGCGTCCTCGTCCTTGCCGCCGCAGGCGACGAGGGTGAGCGTGAGCGCCGGAACCAGAAGCAGAAGAAGCAGGGACCGCTTGAACATCAGGAGTCTCCTTGAGGGGCTCGGGCCTTCTCCGGTGAAGCTTCCGGGTCGGCAAGACGTCAACGCAGGCGTGCCGGGCCCCGAGAGCGAGTGGATCATGAGGTCGCCGCGATCATATAGAAGCGCCCGAGGCCTTTCAAGATTGTCGAAGCGTCCCGCGAAGCGCTCGGGCGCCGGGCGACAGCGCGACAGCGCGACAGCTTAGACTGGAGCGCGGACATGCGAACCATCCTGGAGGCCGACGCGCTCGAAAAGTCCTGGAGCGGCCGGCGGATCTTCTCGGGCATCTCTCTTTCCGTCGAGCGGGGTTTGACCGCCGTTTCCGGCGAAAACGGAAGCGGGAAAACGACGCTGCTCAAGATCCTCGCTTTCCTTCTCCGTCCCGACTCGGGAGCCGTGCGCGTGCGCGCGGACGGCGAGAACGCGGCCGGGGACCGGCGGCGGCGGGCCGTCGGGTGGACGGGACCGGACCTCGCGTTCTACGAGGACCTGACGGGAGAGGAGAACCTGCTGTTCTTTCGCCGCGCCGGCGGGATGCCGGTCTCCCGGGACGAGATCCGGGCTCGCCTGGCCGCCGTCGGCCTCGCCGCGGCGGCGGACCGTCTCGTCGGCGCATTCTCGACGGGGATGAAGCAGCGGCTGCGCCTCGCCTTCGCGACGCTCTTCGACGCGCCGATTCTCCTGCTCGACGAACCGGCCGCCGGGCTCGACCTGCCGGGGAGGGAGACCGCGTTCCGCCTCGTGGAGGAGCGGCGCCGGACGGGCGCGGTGGTTCTCGCCTCGAGCGACCCTCGCGATTTCGATCGGCCGGACGCCGTGGTCGAGCTGGGAGGAGGGCCGGAGACCGGGGACGGGAGACGGTAGACGGCAGACGGCAGACGGCAGACGGCAGACGAATGAGACGGGAAGCGGGAAACGGGAAACGGCAGACGGGACACGGGAGGCGGGAAACGGGAAACGGGAAACGGGAAAACTAGTGCCGGCAGTCGAGATCGGCGGCGCCGAGCGGGAGCGCTCTCTCCCTCGCTCGGGAGGACTCTCGTTTCTCCGACGCGCCCTTGCCGTCTGCGCCAAGGACGCCGCCCTCGAGCTCCGCCGGCGCGTCGCTGTGGCGTCAGTCCTCTTCTTTTCCGCCGCCTGTCTGGCGCTCGTCTCCTTCGCCATCGGGCCGTTCGGCCTCCCCGCGGACGCGCGCGAAACGGTTTGCTCCGCGCTCCTCTGGGTCGTGCTCTTCTTCTCCGCCGCGACGGGCCTTCCGCGGGCGTTCGTGCGGGAGGAGGAGAGCGGGACGGCGCTCGCCCTGCGAACGGTCGCCCCCGCCGCCGCCGTGGTCGCCGGAAAGGCGTCCTTCAATTTCCTCCTCTTCGCCGCGATCGCGGCCGTCACGGTGCCGGCCTTCTCGCTTCTGCTCGGCTGGCAGATCGCGGCTCCGGGCGCCCTCGCCGCCGTCCTCGTCCTCGCCGGAGCCGGCCTGTCCATCGTCTCGACGTTTCTCTCCGCCCTGGTCGCGCGCGCCTCGCAGAAAAGCGTGCTCTTCGTGCTCGTCTCGTTCCCGCTCGTCGCCCCCCTCCTCCTCTCCGCCATCGTCGCCACGGTCGCCGCCTCTCGCGGCGAGGTCCCCTGGACGGCGCTGCGCGTGCTCGTCGCCTACGACGGCGCCGCCGCGTGCGGCGCGTATCTGCTCGCCTCGGCCGCGTGGGACGAGTGAACTGAAAACTGAAAACTGACAACTGATAACTGACCGTGGCTATAAGCTTCCAGCGTGCGCATCGCGAAGCTCCTCCTGCTGCCCGGAATGGCCGCGATGGTGGCGGCCGCGTTTCTCTGG
>DATNMZ010000190.1:0-2170 GCA_035602095.1 Thermoanaerobaculia bacterium | reverse complement strand
CAGCGGATGCGCCTTCAACTCCCGCTACTGGGTTTTCGCGGGGGGCCTGACCAACGTTGAAGTCACACTGACGGTCACCGATCTGCAGACCGGAACCGTCAAGACGTACGTCAATCCGCTGAATACGGCGTTCGCCCCGATCCAGGACACGGCGGCGTTCGTCTGTCCGTGACGATGCCGGAGAATGCGGGGGGCGGCCAGGCGTAGCGAGCCCCCGTCGAATAGCCGCGCGACAGGACGCTCGCGCCGGAGGAAGTCCGCTCCGGCGCGATCCGGGGCGGCGCCTGCACCTCAGCGCGTTCAGCGCGTCGAGGGCGCCGCGGCTGAAAGCGTGTTCGCGGGCACGATCTCGACGCCCGTGTAGTAGTGCCGCAGGATCTCGTCGTAGGCGGCGCCCGCGAGGGACATCCCGTAGGCGCCGTTCTGGCACATCCCGACGCCGTGTCCCCACCCGCGGCCCAGGAAGAGGAACTCGAGCTCTCCCTGGGGCCCGCGAACCTTCTGAACGGTGAAGAGCAATTCCGGCAGTTCGAGCGCCTGGCGGAGGTCGAAACGCCGGAACGTCGCCTTCGCCGCGTCGGTCGTGACCTGGATCTCGACGACGCGCCCGGCGGCGCTGCGCCGCTCGACGGAGACGTCCCGCACTTCCGTTCCGGCCATCCGGCCCGCCATGCGCCGCGCGAGCTCCTTGCCGGAGACGCGCCGCACCCATTCCGTCCACGTGGATTCCCGTTCGAACGTCGGACCCGCGGAATCGGTCTCCACCCAGAGGGCGAGCAGCTCGGTCCCCCGCTTCCACCAGCGCAGGCGGTCGCCGGGACGCAGCGTCAGAGAACCGGCCACCAGAAACCGGTCTCCGGCGCGGCGCGCGAGCGGCAGCTCCGGATCCACCGGGAGACCCTGGCGGCCCTCGGCGGTCTTCACCCACACGTTGGCCCCCTCGCGCCGCAGGAAACGGCCGGAGCCCTCGACGACGCCGGAAACGCGCAGGGCCGCGGAGAGGAGCAGGCCTCCGTACTCCTCCTCGTCCAGAACCCGATCGGCCGGGGGCAGGGGCTCCCCCGCTCCGAAACGCAGCCGCACGAGTAAGTCGTAGGCGGCCCGCGCGCCGCCCGAGAGACGCCCCGAGACCGGCGGCGGCTCGGAGTAGTACTCCTCCTCGCGCGGGAGCAGATGAGTCGCGCGCGCCGGAGCGAGGCTGAAGGCGGCGATCACGGAGGGATAGACCGCGGCGGGAGCGAGCGTCGCCGGCGGGGACGCCGCGGGAGAGACGCCCGCCCAACGCTGCGCCGTCGCGAGCAGGCCGGCCCGGCTGACGCGGCGCCGCCCCGCGGCGTGCCGCGCCAGGACGTAGCCGCGCCATTGCAACCCGCTGCGTTCCTTCGAGAGCGCGCGCCGGTCCAGAGACGATCCCGGAAGACGCGTCGTCGAGAGCTCGCCGCATTCCACCGAGACGAGGTACGGGACGGGCGTCTCCCCGAAGACGTTTTCCACGTTCTCCGTCCGGCCCCCGCACGTCGACACGAACAGCGCGTCCGCGAAATGCCCCTGGAAACCGAGGACCAGTCCGCGCGTCGCGTCCACGGCCGCGTTCGACAGCGGGTCTTCGGCGGAGAGGCCCGCGTAGACCTGGCACTTCGGGGTGGCGCAGAGGTCGTATCCTTCGGCGTCGAACTGCCCGCGGTGCGCCATGGCGTAGGTTCGCGCGGCCACCGCCTGGGCCTTCAGCGCCTCGATCTCGTCGTAGCGCTTCGGCCCCATTTCCGCGGGGATGACTCCGTAGAGATACTCTTCGAGGTCGAGCCGGTTCACGACATTCAAGGTGCCCCGCGGGTTGACGGCGACACGCAGGCTTCCGCGATAGGGCTTCCCTTCCCACAACACGGGACCGTCGTCGGAGCTCGAATGGATCGCGATCGGGGACGCCAGGCGCCGCGATACGCCCTCTCCCGTGACGGCGATCGTCCCTGCCGACCCGTCGCCGGGCGCGGCGCTGCCTTCCACCGCGATCGCGTCGGATCCCGCGGCCCGGACTCTCGCGGCGAAGGCTTCGGCGGCGGCCCGGTCGGGGAAGCTCCCGAGGAGCACGCGATAGACGCCCCGGTCCGCCGAAAAGGCGACCGTGCCGCTCGTCTCGAGCTCGCGGGCCAGGCGGTCGACGACCTGGCGG
>DATNMZ010000189.1:0-4972 GCA_035602095.1 Thermoanaerobaculia bacterium | reverse complement strand
ACGGGCCAATTGGAAGGCATCGAGCTTTTCATGAAACGGCCGAGCTAGAGGGCTCTTCGATTCCCGATTCCCCATTCCCGATTCCCGGCTCACAGCGGAATGTTCCCGTGCTTCTTCCGGGGCAGGCTCACGCGCTTGCCTTCGAGCAGGGCGAACGCGCGGATCAGCTTCTCCCGCGTCTCGGACGGCTCGATGATCTGGTCGACATAACCGCGTCGCGCGGCGATGTAGGGGTTGGCGAAGTTTTCGACGTACTCCGCCACTTTCTCGGCGCGCTTCTCCGGGGGCGCGTCCGGCGGCAGCTCGCGGCGATAGAGGATGTTGACGGCGCCCTCCGGGCCCATGACCGCGATCTCCGCCGTCGGGTACGCGAAGTTGAAATCCGTCGCGATGTCCTTGGACAGCATCACGCAGTAGGCGCCGCCGTACGCCTTGCGGGTGACCACGGAAACCTTTGGGACCGTCGCCTCGGCGAAGGCGTAGAGCAGCTTCGCGCCGTGCCGGATGATTCCGCCATATTCCTGCTGGGTCCCCGGAAGAAAGCCCGGCACGTCCTCAAAAACCAGGAGCGGGATGTTGAAGGCATCGCAGAACCGGACGAAGCGGGCCGCCTTGACCGAGGCGTCGATATCGAGCACGCCGGCCAGGTGCATGGGCTGGTTCGCGACGACGCCGACGGATCGGCCGGAGAGCCGCACGAAACCGCAGAGGATGTTCTTCGCGAACGCCGCCTGGACCTCCAGAAACACTCCCGCGTCCGACACCCTCCGCACCAGCTCGCCCATGTCATAGGAGCGGTCCGGCTCCTCCGGGATGAAGCCGTCGAGATCCGCTCCCGGGGGAGGGTCGGCCGGCTCCGCCCGCGGCGGATCGTCGAGATTGTTCGAAGGGAGGTAGGACAGGAGCTGGCGGATGGCCGCGAGAACCGCCTCGTCGTTCTTGCGGACGAAGTGCGCGACGCCGGAGACCGCGGCGTGAGTCCGCGCGCCGCCCAGATCCTCCTTCGTGACTTCCTCGTGCGTCACCGTGCGGATGACCTCCGGGCCGGTGACGAACATGTAGGACGTCTTCTCCGTCATGAAGATGAAATCGGTGATAGCGGGCGAGTAGACGGCGCCCCCGGCGCAGGGACCGAGGATGGCCGAGATCTGTGGCACGACGCCGGAGGCCCGCGTGTTTCGGAGGAAGACTTTCGAATACGCGGCAAGCGAGACCACGCCTTCCTGGATGCGCGCCCCGCCCGAGTCGTTCAACCCGATGACGGGAGCGCCGTTCTGGACGGCGAGGTCCATGACCTTGCAGATCTTGTCGGCGTTCGACTCGGAGAGCGAGCCGCCGAAGACCGTGAAGTCCTGCGCGAACACGTAGACCGGCCGTCCGTCGACCGTCCCCGCGCCGCAGACGACCCCGTCTCCGGGAAACTGCGTCTTCTCCATTCCGAAGTCGCGGCAGCGGTGGACGACGAACGGGTCGAATTCCAGGAAGGTTCCGGGATCGAGGAGGAGCTCGACACGCTCGTGCGCGGTCAGCTTTCCCTCCGCGTGCTGGCGCGCGATCCGCTCCGGGCCGCCGCCCTGGCGCGTTCGATCGCGCAACGCCTCGAGGTCCGCCATTCTCTTTTCGACGGTCATGGGGAAAAGCTATCAGCTATGCGGACCGGAGGGCCGGTCCGCAGTTTTCAGTTCACAGTTTTCAGTTTTCAGTTCAATTCTGGAGGCGGGCCAGGTCGCGACGCCGGGCCCGAAAAACCGACAACTGACAACTGATAACTGACAACTACAAAACTATCCCCCGCTGCTCCGCGAGCTTTCGGCGGATGCGCCGGAAGAGCTCCTGTCCGTCCACGCGGCCCGACGCGATCTCGCCGCGGGCGGCCTCCATCATCCGGCGCGCCTCCTCGTCCAGCGTGCGCTCCTTCTCGACCTCCTCTGCCAGAGCGGCGAGCACGGAGTTGCGCAGCGTGCCCGGAACGCGCTCTTCGTAGAGCTTTCGCCCCGCGAGGCCGCGGGCGGCCCGGACGGCGATGAACTCCTTGCGCGTGTCGGAGAGGCCCATGAGAGAAGTATAGGACGGAGACGGGAGACCGGAGACGGGAGACGGGAGACGGGAGGCGTGAGGCGTACGGACTGATGCCAGAGTACCTCTTGCGCTTCACGCTTAACGCTTAACGTCTCACGGCTCCCTTCAGGCCCACGTGTGGCGGGAGACGGGAGGACGGGTCCGGGAAACGGAAAATCGGAAACGAGACCGGATTCCCGATTCCCGTCATACCCTTGGACGCCCTCATGGAACTGGACGCCGCCCGGATCGCCGGATGGATCGAGCCGCTCGGCAAACGCGCCGGCGAGATCCTCGAGGTCTTCGTCGAGAGCCGGCGCGAAGCCGTCCTCGAGCTCGTCGACGGCCGGGTGGAGAGCGTCGAGGCCGGCCGGATCTCGGGCGCCTCCGCACGGTGGGCCTTCGGGGGCGCCGAGAGCCTCGCCTTCGTGCCCCACGGCGACGAGGCCGGCGCCCGCGAAGGCGTCCGCGCTCTGCAGATCTCGCTCGGCCGCACGCCGATCCCCTCGCGGCCCGCGGGACCCGGAGGGCCGGCCGCTCCTCCGCCCGAGGGCTCGGACGTCGAGCGCTGGAGCCGCCGCCTCGCTGCGCTCCTGGCTCGTCACGCGCCGCGGCACCGGCTGCGCTGGTCGCTCGTCGAGACCGAGCGGCAGGTCATTCCCGCTCGCGGCGACGCGGCGTTTTTCTCCCGCCGCCTGGTTTCGTTGGAGGGCACTTTCACGGCCGCCTCGCGGCGCGGCGACGAAACCCGGAGGTTCTCATTTCACGCGCCCGACGCCGACGCCACCCCCGACGAGCTGCGCAACGCTTTCCTGCGCGCCGCGGAGCCGCGGGACGCGAAGGTCCCGTGCACCGAGGGAGAAACCGACGTCCTGCTCGCGGGCGGTTGCGCGGCCGTTCTCTTCCACGAGATCCTCTCGCACCCGCTCGAAGCGGGCGAAATGTCTCCGCTGTCGAGCCTCGAGCAGGCGAAGGTCGCGATCCCCGAGCTCGACGTGCGCGACGATCCGACGCGCCTCGAGCTCTTCGGAGGGTACGAGCGGGACGACGAAGGAGTGAAGCCCCGCGCGGTGAAGCTTCTGGACGCGGGGCATCTCGCCGGAAGGCTTTTCGACCAGCGCCATGCTCCGCCGGCCGGCTCGAACGGGCACGGTCGCCGGGCCGCGGCGTCCGATGCGCCGCTGCCCCGGAGCTCGAACCTCGTCGTCGCCGCCGGCCACGCCACCGCGGACGAGATGGCGCGAAGGTTGAACAGCGGGCTGTGGATCGGCGAGCTCGGCGGCGGTTCGATCGAGCTTCCGAGCGGCCGGTATCGCCTCCGTTTCCCCCGCGCCCGCCGCGTCCGGCGGGGCCGCCTGGCGGATGAGTGCGGGCCGGGGGTCCTGGCGGGCGAGATCCTGCCGACTCTGAAGGCCATCGAGCCCGGGCTCGGCCGCGACGTCCACGCCTACCGCGCCTTCGGTTGGTGCTCCCGCGGCGGGCAGGTGATCCCGGTCCAGGGCGCGGCGCCGGACGTCCTGCTCCGGGGCGTCGCGGTGCGCTCGAGCGCATGAAGGCCTCGCTTCGAGCGGAGCTCGAACGCCGCGCTCCCGGGGAGTGGGAGCTCTACTCCAAGCGCGCCGAATCCCGGGAGCTGCTGGTCTCCGCCGGCGGCGGCGGCGAGGCTCGACGTGCCACGCGCTCCGAAGAAGGATGGGCCGCGCGCTGGTGGGAACGAGGCACCCCGCGGTTCGCCGCAGGCTCGAGCGAGGCGGAGCTTTCGCTTGCCATCCGAGACGCTGCGAGGGTCACCGCCGTCAGCGCCCCTCCCCCGGCCTGGCCGACCGCGACCTCTCCTCCCCTCGAGGACCCGGGACCGCCTCCTGCGCCCCCGGAGCTTTCCGAGGCGCTCGCGCGGCTTCTCGCCGCCGAGTCGCACGGTGAGGCCGTGCTCGCGGAGCTGTCGGTCGCGACCGGCGCGCGGACGGAGCACATCGTGAACGGTCGGGGGGGAGACGTCTCCCTCCGCACCGAGGCACTCGAGGGCTTCGCGCGCGCGATCGGCCGGCGGGAGTCGCGCGCCTGCGAAGCCCGGGTGCTCTTCCGGTGGGACGGAGAGCCGCAGCTCGAACCGGTCGCGCGCCGGCTCTCCGACCGCGCGACGCTCCCGCTCTCCGAGCGCGCCTCCCCGCTCGCGCACGGCGAGTGGCTCCTCGACCCTTCCGTCGCCGCCGCGCTCCTGGCCGGAGCGGCCCCGCTCTTCACCGCGGCGACGCTGCCGACGTGGGTCCAGCGGAATCGACTCTTTTCGCCGAAGGTCACGGTGGTCGACGACGCTGCTCTCGACGGCGCGTTCGACGGCGAGGGAACTCCGACGCGGCGCGTCGTTCTCGTCGATGAAGGCTCGCTCTCCGGAAGGCTCCAGGATCTGCGCTCGGCGACCGCGAGCGGCGTCCCTGCGACCGGTCACGGCGTCCGCCCCTCGTATCGCACGCCGCCCGCCGCCGGGCCGCGCCGACTCTTCTTCGAGACCTCGCAGGGCGCGTCCTCCCGCGAGCTTCTCGCGTCCGTCCGGCGCGGGCTCTTCGCCGCCGCGCTCACCGCGCCGGTGCGATTCGATTTCGAGAGGGACCGCTATGAGGTGGAGTTCACCGGAATCTCCGTGATCGCGGGCCGGGCGCAGGGACCCGTCGCCGGAGCCCGGGCGCGGGGGCGGCTCTCGCAGCTCCTGCGGCGAATCGCCGCGGTCTCGACGGACCGACAGTTCTTTCCGATGCCCTACCCGGCGGGCGCGCCCACGCTGCTGATCGAGCGAGCGGAGTTCGATTGAGACGAGTTATCAGTTATCAGTTGTCAGTTGTCAGTTGTCAGTTGTCAGTTGTCAATCGTCAGTCAGCTTGATTCGTTTCCGTTTCCCGTTTCCCGTCTCCCGTCT
>DATNMZ010000188.1:0-8232 GCA_035602095.1 Thermoanaerobaculia bacterium | reverse complement strand
GCGCTTCTGGGAGCGCGGAAACGTGATCGCGGGGTCGCCCGGCGTCGCTGCCGACCTGCGGGCCGCCGCCGCGGGGATCCTGACGGAAGACGCAATTTGAGCCGCCGCCGCCCGGGAGCTCCGAGTCACGAGGGTTCGCGGATCACGACCCCGGCGTAGCCCACGACCGAGGAGCTGTTGCCCGTCACGTCTCCGCTGTCGCCCTGGGCGACGACCTCCGGCCGAGGAGCCCCCGCTGCCCGCGCCGCGAAGAGCAGCGCGGTCGCCGGAAGGAAACCGCACATCGAGATGGAGTGGGCGCGCACCGTCGCGAACAACCCCTCCGGATCGAGAGTGTCGATGCGCGCCAGGGCGAGCGCGTTTTTCGGGGTAGAAACGGCGCGGGACTCGTAGTGGTTCATGTCCGAAGACGCGAGGAGCAGGGGAGGCTCGCCCGTCTGCGCCTCTTCTGCGCGGAGGCGGGCGAGCGCCTCGCCGACTTCCCGGCAGAGCTCGAGGTCCGCGACGCCCAGGCACACAGCCACGATCGCGACGTCCGGCCGGAGGACCTGAAGAAAGGGGAGCTGCACCTCGAGCGAGTGCTCGCGCGCGTGCGCGTCGGTGTCGTCCTCGAGGGAGGGCGCGAGCTCGCCGAGCCGGCGGGCGAGTTTCCGGTCGACGGCAACGTCCCCGAGCGGCGTGCGCCAGGCCTCCGAAGAATCGAGCGAGGCCGGCGCCCCCCGGCCGGTGTGGTTCGGGCCGATCAGGATGACGCGGGACGGGATCGGAAGACGCGCGTACACCTCCCCGGCGATGCGCCCGGAATAGATGTACCCGGCATGGGGGACGATCGCTCCGAACGCGGGGGAAGCCTCGGCCCCCGCCGGCAGCAGCTCTTCCACGTTGCGGCGCAGCGTTCCGGCGTCCTCGTCGTAAAACGTCCCGGCGACCGCCGGAGGCCGGATCACGACGACTCCGTCGTCGGAGGTGACAGGTGACAGGTGGCAGGTGGCAGGGGACAAGTGACAGAGGTCATAGGTGATGGGCGGAAGGTGATAGGAGGGACTGATCTGGGCGCTACTACCCGTTACATGCGACCTGCTCGTTCAGTTTCTGACACCTGACACCTGTCACCTGTCACCTGACACCTTAGTTGACGATGAGGGTCGCCTCGGCGCCCGCTCCGGCGAGGGTCGCGCGGATCGTCGCGGCCCCGGGCGTCACGCCCTGGGCGTGGCCGGTCGCGTCCACCGTCGCGACTGCGGGGTTCGAGCTCTTGAAGAGCACGGCCGGCCCCTCGATGAGCCGGCCGTCCAGGCCGTAGGCGACGATCTCGAAATGCTGAGAGTCCCCGACGCGCACGAGGGCGGTCGCCGGGCGAATCTCGAGTCGGGCGATGTCCCGGATCTCCACCGTCACCTCACAGGCGCCCTGAACGTCTCCGACCCTCGCGATCATCAACGCCTTTCCGCTGGAGGAGGAGGTGACGATCCCCTCCGGCGAAACGGAGGCGATCGCGGGCGCGGAGGAGCTCCACACCGGCGAGATGGGAAGGGCCCTGTCCTTCGAGTTCTTCACGACCGACTGGATCGGAACCTGAGTGCCGGCGGGGCCGACGAGCCGGAGGGACGGTTCCGCGACTTCGATCGACTTCACGTCGATGATCTGGACCGGAACCGAGGTCGAGACCGTCGTGTAGCGCGCGGTGATCATCGTCTTCCCCTCGGACTTGGGACTGACGAGCCCCCCGGCGTCCACCGTGGCGACGTCCCTTCTCGAGCTCTCCCAGTTGGCCGTCCCGATCTCGAGGGGCCTCCCGCTCTTGTCGAGGATCCGGGCCGTCAGGCGCTGCGGCCGATCGAGCCCGTAGATGCTGAGCTTCGGCGGGAGGACCTCGATGCGCGCGGCGCGCTTCGCGCACGCGGCGGCAGAAAGCGCGAGAGCGGACGAAACGAGGAGCGGAACCGCCAGGAGTCGGACGCGGCGCATGAGCTCGAGCGGGCTAGGTTCGCGCCGCGGCGGCGATCGCCCGGCGGAGCTTTCGGACGCCCTCGTCCGCCTCGTCCCGGGAGAGGGCAAGCGACGGTCGGAAGCGGATCGCGGCGGGGCCGGACGCGAGACCGATCATGCCGTGCTCAAGACAGGCCGCCAGTGTGCGGTCGCGCGTTCCCTTGTCGGGCAGGTCGATCGCGAGGAAGAGTCCGCGTCCGCGGACGTTGGAGACGGTTCCGGCGAACTCTTCGGCCATTTCCCGCAGCCGGCCGAGGAAGTATTCGCCGACCGCGCGCGCGTTCTCGACCAGGTTCTCCTCTTCGATGATCTCGAGATACTTCTCGCAGCGCACCATGTCCACGAGGTTCCCGCCCCACGTCGAGTTGATCCGGGACGAAATCTTGAAGACGTTGTCCACGTCATCGATGCGGTGGTTCGCGGCGAACCCGCAGACCTGAGTCTTCTTGCCGAAGCAGAAGAGGTCCGGCTCGACTCCCATCTGCTGCCAGCACCACATGGACCCGGTCAGTCCGACCCCGGTCTGAACCTCGTCGAAGATGAGAAGGAACTCGAGCTCGTCGGCGAGCGCTCTCAGGCGCCGGAAGAACTCCGGGCGGAAATGGTTGTCGCCGCCCTCGCCCTGAATCGGCTCCAGGATCAGCGCGGCGACGTCGTTCGCGTGGTCCGCGCAGGCCTTTCGGATCTCGCTCTCGACCGTCTCCTCGGCGCGGGCGACGGTGGCGAGAACCTCCGGCGTCACGGGAAAGCGCAGGGAGGGGCAGGAGAGCCGCGGCCAATCGAAGGTGGGGAAGTACTGCGTCTTGCGCGGGTCCGCGGTGTTCGTCATCGAGAGCGTGTAACCCGACCGGCCGTGGAAGGCGTTTGCGAAGTGGAGGATCTTCGTCCCCTTCCGGTCGCCTCGTCCGTTGGCGATGTTTTTTCGGACTTTCCAGTCAAACGCGGTCTTCAAGGTGTTCTCGACCGCCATCGCCCCGCCTTCGACGAAGAACAAGTGGTCTGCGTGTGTCGGAGGAACCGCCCGGCGCGAAAAACCCTCGACGAACTCGGCGTAGAAATTCGTGTAGATGTCGCTGTTCGCCGGCTTGCCGCGGGCGGCGGAGAGCAGCCGATCGTTGAATTCCGGATCCCGCATCCTCGGGTGGTTGTAGCCGACCGGGAAGGTCGCGAAGTTTGTGAAGAAATCGAGCAGCGGCCGGCCGCTCCGGGCGTCGTAAAGATACGAGCCCCGGCTCTTTTCGAGGTCCATCACGACGTGGTAGCCGTCGACCAGAATGTGGCGCGACAGGGCGTCCAGGACGTCGTTGGGCGAAAGTTCCGTCCGGCTCTGCGAAGGGGTGCTCATCGGTTCCTCGGATTCGAAAGAAGATCCGCAAAGTGCTGAGCAGACGAGAATAACACGGGAACGAAGCGGCCGGAAGAGGGCTGGGAGGCTGTGAGGCTGTGAGGCTGTGAGGCTGTGAGGCTAACCCTACTTCGCGGCCGCCGACCTCGAGGCCGGTACCTCGGCGGCGGAGATGCGGTTCTTGCCCCCCTCCTTCGCCTGGTAGAGAGCCTGGTCGGCCGCCCGGAGGAGCTCGTTCTTCTGCTGCTCGACCGGTGCGCCCGGAGTCGCGTGCATGCGGACCGAGGAAACTCCGAGCGAGGCGGTGATCGTCCCCTGGAGATTCAAGGCGGGGCTGTTGAAACCGTACGGGCGTGAAAGGAAGGTTGCCGACCGGATCGCGTCGCGGATCCTCTCCGCGATCTCCATCCCTCCTTCGAGCGCGTTGCCGGGAAGGATGAGCACGAACTCGTCTCCTCCGTAGCGCGTCAGGGTCGCCCGTTCATCGGTCACGGTGCGTTTCAAGACGTACCCGACTTCGCGCAGGACCTGGCTCCCCGCGAGGTGGCCGTGCCGGTCGTTGACGGCCTTCAAGTTGTCCAGATCGAGGAAGATGATGCAGAGGTCCCCGCCGTCGCGCGAGATCCGGGCGAGCTCCTGCGTCAATCGCAGGTGCAGATACCGCTCGTTGTACAACCCCGTCAGCCCGTCCCGCTTGGCGACCTCGAACGCCCGCCGCGCGTCGAGCAGGTTCTGGATCGAGATCGACGCGTAGTCGCCGAAGATCTCGAGCAGCCGGCGATCCTTCTCCCGGAATCCTCCCGGCCCCACCCGGTTGACGAGCTCCAGGACGCCGCAGACGGCGGCTTCGATTCGGATCGGGACGCAAAGGACGGACTTCGTGTGGAAGGTGGAGGTCTCGTAGGTCGGATAGAAGTAGGGGTCCTCGCCGACGTCTTCCGTCATGTAGCCCACCCCGGCGGAGTAGACGTGCCCGGAGATGCCGATCCGGGCGTTGACGCGGCGCGCGAGCCGCCCGTCGCCCTCCGCCCCGAAGGCCGCGATGACGACCAGATCGTTCTCCAACCGGTCGTCGTTGTTCTTGGTGCTCGGATCGTCCAGGAGAATCGATCCCGCTTCGGAGGGGACGAATTCGTTGGCCTTCTGCAGGACCTCCCGGAGGAACCGGTCGATCTCGATCTCGCCGGAGTAGGCGTAGTACGCCTTGTGCCGCTCGAGGAAGTTCTCGAGCCGTTTGTTGTCGAGTGTGTAGATCGATGACACCAGAAAGTTCCTTGTGATCCAAGAGTTTACCATTTGATACCCTCGCCTCGTGGCGCCGGGGCGGCAACCGCATCGGGGTAACGTCGGGTGGGCGGAGCGGGCACGTCCGAAAAATCGGCACCCGCCGCGCGTGATCCTGTTCGATCCGGTGGCGGGACGCCGGGAGGAGGCCGTCCCCCTCGAGGGGATCGGCGCGCGTCTCTCCGCCGGCAACTCCTTCCTCTTCGGCGACTTCCACGCTCCGACCGACGCCGAGCTCGATCTCCTCGCCCGGGAGCTCTCGCTCCACCCCCTCGCCATCGACGACGTACGGCACCGGCACCAGCGCCCGAAAATCGATGTCTTCCCGGACCACTATTTCCTCGTCTTCTACCGCATCAGCGTGGCGAACGCCCGGGTCGCGATGGACGAGGTCGACGTCTTCATTGGCTCGAATTTCCTGGTCATTTGCCACGACGGAGACGTTCCGCTCCTTTCGGAGGTGATCGACCGCTTCTGCCGACAGTCGGGAGTTCACGACGTGTCCGGTCTGCTCTACGAGCTTCTCGACGCGCTGGTGGACGAGTACTTCCCCGTGCTGGACGATCTGGCGGAGCGGACGGAAGCGGTGGAGGCGGCCGTTTTCGACAAATTCGATACGGCCCGCCTCGCCGAGCTCCTGGAGCTGAAGAAAGACCTGTCGATCCTGCGGCGGGTCATCGCTCCGGAGCGCGACGCCATCAACGTCCTCCTGCGGCGCGATCCTCCCGTACTGGACTCCGCGCGGATCTTCTACTTCCAGGACGTCTACGACCACCTGATCCGGATTTCCGATTCGATCGACACGTACCGCGAGCTGCTGACGGGATCCCTGGATGCGTTCCTCTCCGTCGAGAACAACCGGCTCTCGGAAGTCGTGCGGCGCCTGACCATGATCTCGACGATCTTTCTGCCGCTCTCCTTCATCACCGGGTTTTTCGGCATGAACTTTCAGCGGCTGGCGGGCGCCGGCGATCGGCTGTTTTTCGCGAGCCTCGTCTCGATGGTCCTCCTTCCGGTCGCCATGCTCTGGCTGATCCGGCGGCAGGGCATCCGGTGATTCCGGCCCGCAAGCGCTGGGGCCAGCATTTCCTGGTCCACGCGGACACGGCGGAGCGGATCGTCGACGCGGCGGGGCTGACGCCCGGCGATACGGTCGTCGAAGTCGGTCCCGGGGAAGGCGCACTGACGCGCCGGCTGCGGGCGAAGGCGGGTCGGCTTCTCGCCATCGAGATCGACCCCCTCCGGTCCGAAGCGCTCGAGCGCGAAATGGGCTCGGACCCGAACGTTCGCGTCTTCCGCGGGGATGCGCTCGACCGGACTTTCTCCGACTGGCTCCGCCAGGCGGGCTGGAGCGGCCCCGCGGTCTTCGTGTCCAACCTCCCCTACAACGCCGCCACGCCCATCCTGCTCGCCGCGATCGCGGAGCCGGCGGCCATCGGCCGCTGCGTGGCGACGGTGCAGAAGGAAGTCGGCGCCCGGCTCGCGGCCCGGCCGGGCGGAGAGGACTACGGGTACCTGACGGTGCGCGTCGCCGCCTACTCGCAGGCGCGCGTGCTCTTCGACCTGCCCCCCGGAGCGTTCCGGCCGCGTCCGAAGGTGGTCTCCTCCGTGATCGAGCTGACGCCCCGCACGCCCGCGCTCGATCCGGCGGTGCGCGACCGCGCCGTCGCCATCGCCTCTCTGGCGTTCCGCTCCCGGCGCAAGACTCTGCCGAACGCTCTCGCCGGGGCCGGAGGACGCGCTCCGTGGGAGGCGGCGCTCGAGGCGATGGGAAAGGACCCGCGTTCCCGGGGGGAAGTCCTCGGCCTGGACGATTACCTGGCACTCGCCTCCTCGCCGGCGGCGGCGGCCCTCGAGCCCGTTCCGGCGCCGGCGTCCGTCCGATGATGCCGTCCCTGGAGATCGTCCCCCTCGGCGGACTGGGGGAGTTCGGCCGCAACCTGCTCTGGCTGCGCTGCGAGGGTTCGAGCCTGCTGATCGACGTCGGAGTGTCTTTTCCCGACGAGGCGTTTCCGGGCATCGACCGTATCGCGCCCGACATGGCGGCACTCGCCGGCGAGCGGATCGACGCGGTCCTGCTCACGCACGGACACGAGGATCACATCGGGGCGCTGCCCCTTCTGCGGGAATGGTGTGCCGCGCCGGTGTACGGGTTTCCGTTCACCCTGGCCCTCGCGCGCCGGCGGCTGGAGGAAGCGGGGCTCCCGCGGCAAGGGCTTCACGAAGCTCCGGAGCGCGAGACGCTTCGCGCCGGCGCGTTCGCATTCCAATTCTTCCGCGTTTCGCACTCCGTGCCCGACTCCGCGGCGATTCTCGTCGAGGCTGGAGGCTGGCGCCTGCTCCACTCCGGCGACTTCAAGCTCGACCCCGATCCCCCCGACGGTGAGCGGACGGACCGGGACGGGATCGCGGCCGCGGTCCAGGGCGGCGTGGATCTCGCGCTGGTGGACTCGACCAATGCGGAACGCCCCGGCCGGGCCCTGTCCGAGCGCGTCGCGGGAGAGGGCCTCGCTCGCGTCTTCGCCGGGGCGCCCGGCCGGATCATCCTGACGACGTTCTCGAGCCACGTCGCGCGAATCTCGCAGGCGGTCCAGACGGCGATCGCCGCGCGCCGGCGCGTCGGCCTTCTCGGCCGGAGCATGGTGACCGTCGCGGAGATCGCGGAGCGGTCCAGCCGCTTCTCTCTGCCGGCGGGAATCCGGCTCGCCCCGGCGGAGCTCGCCCGACAGCCCCGCGACCGCCTCCTCTGTGTCACCTCGGGAAGTCAGGGCGAGCCCTTTTCCGCTCTCTACCGGCTCGCGCTCGACGAGCACATGGACTTGAAGCTCGACCCGGGCGACCTCGTCGTCTTCTCGGCGCGCACGATCCCCGGCCACGAACGGTCGGTCAACCGCGTTACCGACCACCTCGTGCGGCGCGGCGCGCGCGTCGTCCGGGACGCGGATCCTCCCGTGCACGTTTCGGGGCACGCGCATCGCGACGACATCGCCGACTGGCTCGCGCTCGTCCGCCCCCGCGCGGTTCTGCCGGTGCACGGGGAGCGGCGGATGCTCGCAGCGGCGGCGGAGATCGCGATCGAAACCGGGATCTCCCCGGCAAACGTCTTTCTTCTCGACAACGGCGACCGCCTCGCGCTCTCGCGGGGCGGTATTCGGGTCGAACCGGGCGCGTCGCCCGCCGGCCGGGTCTACTACGACGCCCGCACGGAGCTCGTCGATGCGGAGATCGTCCGCGACCGCCGGCACCTCGCCGAAGAGGGGTTCGTCGTCGTCCTCGTGTCGGCCGACCCGGCCTCCCGGGAAGTCTCGGTCGTCTCGCGCGGAGTCGCGACGGAGGCGAGCCGGCTCGCGGAGGAGGTGGGCCGGGCGGCGCGGGCCGTGCTCGCGCGCGCCAGCGCCGAGGAGCGAGGCGACGTCGACTGGCTGCGGGCCGAGATCGCGATCGCGGCCAAGCGCGCCTGCCGGAGGGTCTTCGACGTGCGCCCGGTCATCGTCCCAGTCGTCGCCTAGACAGGCGACAGGTCATAGGTGATAGGTGATAGGCCTACGACCTACCACCCACCACCTACCACCTACCCTCCCGCCCACCAGCGTCGCGCGTGCGCGGACCCGAGC
>DATNMZ010000187.1:0-14193 GCA_035602095.1 Thermoanaerobaculia bacterium | reverse complement strand
GGGCCCGGGCCGGCTTCTTCCGCCTCGAGGAACGCCCGCCCCGCGTCTGACTCCTCTCCGGGCGCAATGCATTTCGACCAGGAGGAGTCTGCATGCATTCCCTGTCTTCCGCCGCGCTCCGGGTGGCGCGAGTCGGCTTCGCAGTCACGGCGTTTTTCGCCGCGGAGGTCCTTCGGGCCAATTGCGGCTCGGCGACCTGTCCGATCGACCCGCAGTCGATGAATCTGCCGGGCGCGCGGCAGCTCACGCTCGATCTGTCGTTCCAGTACATCGACCAGGATCGGCCGAGGATCGGGACGCGCTCGGCCCGGATCGGCGAGATCCCCTCGACGCACGACGAAGTGCGCACCGTCAACCGCATCGGGACGCTCCTCGTCAGCTACGCGCCGACCGACCGGCTGATCCTCGCGCTCTCGGCGCCGTGGGTGTCCCGCTTCCACGAGCACATCGAAGAGGAAACCGGTCATACGGAGCGCTGGCGCTTCGACGCCGCCGGCGATGTCGCGCTCTCGGCGCGGTACGCGGTGGGCGGCAACTTCTGGGTCTCCTCCGCGGTCAAGCTGCCGACGGGCCGGCGCCGGCCCGCGAACGAAGACGGTGAAATCGCGGAGGTCACGATCGCGCCGGGAAGCGGCTCGACCGACGTCTCCGTCGGCGCCGGATACCAGTCGCAGATGACGGTCCCGTCCCTGTCCCCGGGTGTCCTCGGCAACGCCGCGGCGATGCCGGTCTTCGCGGGAGTGACCTATAAGGTCAACGGCTCCGGAACGAACCGGTACCGGCAGGGAAACGAGCTCCAGGCCAGCGCCGGCCTGATCTATCCCGTCTTTCGGAGCCTGCAGGCGATCTTTCAGGTGAACGCGCGAGTCAAGGCGAAGGACGGCGTGGGAGACACCGGGGAGGACCGGGACCACACGGGCGGCTCCTTCGTGTACGCGAGCCCCGGCCTCCGCGTTTCCCTTCCGGGCGGGCTCGCCGTCTACGGGATCGTTCAGCTGCCGCTCTATCAGCGGGTCAACGGCATCCAGCTCACGGCGCGTTACAACCTGCTCGCGGGGGTTCAGGCCCGGTTCTAGCAGGGTGCTGAAACAGGGTGTGAGGCGGCGTTGCGAGCGCCGCGGGGTCGGATGCAAGGCGACGCGACGTAGGCGATGCCGTTGCATCGTCGAGGAGCGGCAACGCCGCAGACGGCCCCGCGCCGCCGCAACCTCTGGTGGACGGCCTTTTGCTCGCGCCCCTTTCAAGCGACTCGAGTCTCCTCCGACGAGGGTCCTCTTTCCTGACGGACTGCAAAAGGCCGGACACGACGTCCGCATCCCTTTTTCAGCAGCCTGCTAGATCTTGCGCCCGTCCTCGGGGACCGCCGCCCGCGGATACGCCTACGCGTACGCTTACGATAGTCGCGATGGCTGACTCGCGGCGCGTCGCCCTCCCGCCGGCCAGGCCGCTGCTCCTCTTCGACGGGGAGTGCGGGTTCTGCCGGGTCTGGATCGCCCGCTGGAAGGCGATGACGGGCGACCGTGTCGATTACGCCCCTTCCCAGGAGGCGGGCGCTCGGTTTCCGGAAATCCCGGCGGAGGCCTTCCGCCGCTCGGTTCAGCTCGTGCTGCCCGATGGCGAGGTTCGTTCCGGCGCGCACGCCGTGGCGACGACGCTCGACCTGGCCGGACGCGGCTTTCCGCTCCGGGCGTACGAGCGCGTGCCGGGGGCCGCCCCCGCCGCCGAGGCGGGCTACGCGTTCATCGCCGCGCACCGGACGGCCGCCTCCCGCGTCACGCGCCTTCTGTGGGGATCCGACGTGACCCGGCCCGAGTACGCCGTCGCGAGCGCCCTGTTTCTCCGCCTTCTGGGCCTCGTTTTCCTCGCGGCGTTCCTGTCGCTCTTCGTCCAGGTGGAGGGGCTCATCGGCTCGCGGGGGATTCTCCCGATCGCGGAGCTGCTGCCGTTGGTCGCGGCGCAGACGGGGCTCGAGCGTTTCTGGCTCCTGCCCACGCTCTGCTGGGCGGCGTCAGGAGACGCCGCTCTCCAGTTGTTCTGCGGCGCGGGAGCGGTCTTCTCCGTTCTGCTGGCCGCGGGTCTGTTCCCGGCGGCCTCCCTCGCCGCGGCGACCGTGCTGTACCTGTCCCTTTCCGTCGCGGGCCAGACGTTCTTCGCATTTCAGTGGGACTTCCTCCTCATCGAAACTGCTTTCCTCGCGATCTTTCTCGCGCCCCTTTCGGCGCGCCTGCGCTTTCCCGCCGCGGGGCCCTCTCGGGCGGCGCTCTTCCTGCTGCGCTGGCTTCTGTTTCGCCTCTGTTTCTCCTCCGGCGCGGTGAAGCTCGCGAGCGGCGATCCCACCTGGCGCGATCTCACCGCGCTGTCGCACTACTACGAGACGCAGCCGCTGCCGCCCTGGACGGCGTGGTACGCGCACCAGCTCCCCCTCGCGGTCCAGAAGGCGTCGACGCTCCTGGTGTTCTTCTTCGAGCTCGTGGTGCCGTTCCTGATTTTCGCCCCGCGCCGGCTCCGGCACGCCGCCTTCGGCCTCCTCGTCCTCTTTCAAGCCGCGATCTCGTCGACCGGCAACTACACGTTCTTCAATATCCTGACCGCACTCCTCTGCCTGCTGCTGCTCGACGACCGCTTCCTCGATCGCTTGTTCCGCGCCCGCCCCCCGCGGTCTGCCGCCTCGGCCGCCCGGTCCGGCCGCTGGCCGAGGCCGGCCATCGCCGCGGTCGCCCTGCTGGTGCTTCCGATCGGTGCCTGGCAGGTCGCGAGTCTCTTCCGGGCGTCGATCCCCGCCCCTTTTCCCATTCCGGCCCTCGCGCAGGCCGTCGCCCCGTTCCGAATCGTGAACGGCTACGGCCTCTTCGCGATCCTGACGATCCGGCGGCCCGAGATCCTCGTCGAGGGAAGCGACGACGGGCGGACCTGGAAAGCGTACGAGTTCCGCTGGAAGCCGGGGGACGTGCTCCGTCGCCCTCCCTTCGTCGCCCCGCACCAGCCGCGGCTCGACTGGCAGATGTGGTTCGCGGCGCTCGGATCGTTCGAGGCGGACCCGTGGTTCGGCCGCCTTCTCGTCCGCCTGCTCGAAGGCTCTCCGGAGGTGCTGGCTCTTCTCGCGAGGAATCCGTTTCCGGACAGGCCGCCCCGTTTCGTCCGCGCGCGGCTCTGGGACTATCGGTTCACGGATCCCGCGGGGCGCCGGGAAACGGGCGCCTGGTGGAGACGCGAGGAGATCGGAGCGTATGGGCCGGTGCTCGGGCGCCCGTGAGGAAGCTCGTCCGTATCCGGCGCCGGTCCGCGGGCGCCCGCCTCAGCCGTTCTTCGCCTGGAAACCCTTCATGAAAGAGATGAGCGTCTCGACCCCTTGCCGCGGAAACGCGTTGTAGATCGACGCCCGGATCCCTCCGACGGACCGGTGTCCCTTCAATCCGTCGAGGCCCTGCGAAGTCGCTTCCGAGACGAATCGCTTCTCGAGGTCTTCGGAGGGCAGCCGGAAGGTGACGTTCATGTTCGAACGGCTCCCCGGACGCGCGTGGGCGCGGTAGAAGCCTCCGGACCCGTCGATCGCCCCGTAGAGAAGGTTGGCCTTGTCCGCGTTGCGGCGCCCGATCGCCTCGAGCCCCCCCTCGGCGAGCATCCACTTCATGACGAGGCGCATGACGTAGATGGGGAAGACGGGGGGCGTGTTGTAGAGGGACTTCTCTTTGGCGTGCGTGTTGTAGTCGAGCATCGTCGGGAGGTTCTTCGGGCTGCGCGCGAGCATGTCGTCGCGCACGAGGACGAGCGTCACGCCCGCCGGGGCGAGGTTCTTCTGGGCGCCGGCGTAGAGGAGCGCGTACTTCGAGACCTCGATCGGGCGGCTGAAGATGTCGGACGACGCGTCCGCGACCAGCGGCACCGAGCCGGACTCCGGTTCCTTCTCCCATTCGGTGCCGAAGATCGTGTTGTTCGTCGTGAAGTGGACGTACGCGGCCTCTGGATCGATCCGGATCTCGGAGGGCTCGGGCACGCGGGAGAAGTTCTCCGACTCGGTCGATCCGGCGATCTGCACGGTGCCGACCTTCTGCGCCTCCTTGACCGCTTTCTTCGACCAGGAGCCGGTGACGATGTAGTCCGCCTTGCCGCCCGCGGGCAACATGTTCATCGGGACCATCGAGAATTGCAGAGAAGCTCCTCCCCCGAGGAAGAGGACCCGGTAGTTGTCCGGAATCTTCGCGAGCTTGCGGATGTCCGCTTCGCACCCCGTGATGATCTCGTCGAAGGTCTTCGAGCGGTGACTGATCTCGAGAACCGACATCCCCACGCCGGGGAGAGCGAGGAGGTCCCGCTGCGCCTCCTTTAGGACCGCCTCGGGCAGCACGGCCGGCCCCGCCGAGAAATTGAGAATGCGTTCTTTCATGGATCTCCCTTCGCCCGTCCCTCTCTAGAGCTCGAGCAGCGAGACCTCGAGGATGTCGCCGGTGCTCCGGCGGATGCCGTCGAGGATTTTCTCGGTCGGAGGCTGGTCGAGCTGAATCCGGGCCACGGCCGCGCGCGCTCCGTCGAAGACGATGTTCTCGGTCTCCTGCACGTTGATCCCGGCTTCTTTGAGGGCATCGAACACGGTGGCGAGGACGCCGACGCGGTCGAGATGCCGGACGACGAGAAGATGAGTGGCGGGCGATTTCCGTGCGAGGTTCACGACGTTCGGAGCGCGGCCGTTCTTCGAATACTCGCGCACGATGCGAACGGTCTCGGCCGCGATCGCCTCCTGCGCCTGGTCGGTGGACGCGCCGATGTGGTGCGTGCCGATGACTCCCGGAAGCTGAAAGATGGGATCGTCGACGGCCCCGGCGCCGCCCGCGGGCTCGCCTGCGAAAACGTCCAGGCCGGCGCGGATCCCCTTCTGCCGCACCGCCCGTTCGAGCGCCGCCTGATCGACGACTTCTGCGCGGGAAGTGTTGATGAAGAAGGCGCCCGGCTTCATGGCCGCGAAGAAATCCTGACCGATCATTCCCTTGGTCTCCGGTTTCAAGGCGACGTGCACGCTCACGACGTCGGCGTCGCGGGCGACGTCGCGCGGCGAGTCCCGTCGTTCCACCCCGAGCGCCGCCGCGGCCTCCGGCGTCAGGCTGCGGCTCCAGGCGGCGACCGGCATTCCGAAAGCCCGCGCCCGCGGCACCATTTCCTTACCGATCCCCCCCATGCCTAAAAGCCCGAGCCTGCGCCCGAAGAGTCCCTTCGCGCGGCCGTACTCCTTCTTGTTCCAGACTCCGCGCCGCAGGTCTGCAACGTTCTCCGCGACCCGGCGGTCGAGGGCAAGAATGAGCGCGAATGCGAGCTCGGCGACCGCGATGGAGTTCTTTCCGGGGCAGTTCGCGACGGAGATGCCGCGCTCCGACGCGGCGTCCACGTCGATCGTGTTGTAGCCGGCGCCCGCCCGAACGACGAGCGAGAGCCGGCCCGCCTCGAGCATGGCCCGCGTCACTTTCGTCGACCGAACGACGAGGACCTCCGCGCTCGAGGCGCCGATGCGGTCCGTGAGCGCGTCCTCGGAAACGTCGGGCTCGAACAAGACCTCGCATCCGGCCGCCGCGAGCCCGTCGAGGCCGGATTTCTCGAACTTGTCCGCGACGAGGACCCTCATGGGGCGGATTCTATTTCGGACGGGAACCGAAGCTGTCGGCTGTCAGCTGTCAGCTCTCAGCCAGGGGAAGCGGGGTTCCTTCGTTTCCCGTTTCCCGTTTCCCGTCTCCCGTCTCTCAGATCCGGTGGATCAGGAGGCCGTCGCGGAGCTTCGGCTCGAACCAGGTGGACTTCGGCGGCATGATCTGGTTTTCGTCCGAGATCGCCATGAGGTCGGTCAGCGAGACGGGAAAGAGCGAGAACGCAACGGCCGCCGCGCCCGAGTCTACGAGCCGCTCGAGCTCGGCCACGCCGCGGATTCCGCCGACGAAATCGATGCGCTTGTCGGTTCGCACGTCGTGGATCCCGAGAAGTGGGGCGAGGACCCGCTCCTGCAGCACGGTGACGTCGAGGGCGTCCGCCGCGGTCACAACCCGCGCGGGACGTCCGCCGTCGCCGGACAGCCCGTACCACCGTCCGCCGAGATACATCGCGATTTCCCCGCGGCGGGAGGGCGTCGGCGGCGCCCCCTCCGTCACCGAGAATTCCTTCCGAAGCTCGGCCAGGAGATCTTCCGGCGAGCGGCCGTTGGTGTCGCGCACCACCCGGTTGTAGGGGAGGATTCGCACCTGGCTCGCCGGGAAGATGACCGCGAGAAAAAAGTCGAGCTCTTCCGTCGCCTGCCGTCCCGCGAGCGGAGCCCCTCGGAGATGCTTCCGCGCCCGGCTCGCGCTGGCCGCCCGGTGATGTCCGTCGGCGATGTAGAGAAGAGGCACTCCGGCAAACGCCTCGATCAAACCCTGCGCCGCGCGCGGCGGCATCCGCCAGAGGGTGTGCCGGATGCCGTCGTCCGCTTCGAAGTCGTAGAGCGGTGCGCCGCGCTTCGCGTCTTCGACGAGAGCCCCCGCCGAAGCCAGATCCCGGTACGTGAGGAAGACGGGACCCGTCTGTGCGGAAAGAGCGATCATGTGGCGGGTCCGGTCGTCCTCTTTCTCCGGCCGGGTGCGCTCGTGCTTGCGGACGATGTCCGAGTCGTACTCGTCGAGCGAGCAGCACGCCGCGACGCCCGTCTGCTCGTGGTCCCCCATTCGCAGCCGGTAGACGTAGAGCGACGGTTCCGCCTCCGCCGTGAGAGGGGCGTCGCGTTTCAACGCCTCGAGATTTTCGGCGGCTTTCCGGTAGGCCGCCTCCGAGTGCGGGTCGGAGCCCTCGGGGAGATCGATCTCGGGCCGCGAGACGTGAAGGAAGGAGAGGGGATTGCCGGCGGCGAGACGCCGGGCTTCCTCCGAGCTCACGACGTCGTAGGGAACCGCCGAGACCCGCGCGGCGCTTTGCGGAGAGGGCCGGAGCGCGGCGAAAGCGCGCAGAGTCGCCATTGCCCGGATTCTATGAGAAGGCCCGGAGAGCCCGGGAAGGAGGAGCCGGTGCCGGCGCGCGTCCCCGGTCTAAGCCGTCGGCGAGATCTCGTCGTACTCGGGAAAGTGTTTCTCGATCCGCAGGCCGAAGCCGGTCGGCACGACGGAGCGAAGCGCAGCGGGGGCCCGGTACGAGCGAACGACCGTCCCTTCGATCGGAGTGTGTCCGCCGGCCGGAAGGTGCAGGACGGCCCGGAGACTCGTGCCGATCCCGGGAATCCGGATGGTGCGGACGAACAGGCCCGTGCGCGACAAGTCCTGCGTGAAGCCGGTCGTCTTCGCGGCAGAGGTCTCGAAGTCGACGAGCAGGCGGCGGCGGCTGCGGGGGGCGGACCTCTTTTCGGCCATCGAGAGGAGAAGTCTTCAAGAAGCGCGCCAGGTTTTCCCTCCGGCGCGGCCGGACGCGATCAGGAAGGCCGGGTTTCCGACAGCCGTTCCGCGAGCCGGGAGCGCAGCGCCGGCGCGAGCGCCTCCGAACGGAGCGCTCGCTGGACTGCCGCCGGATCGACGGGACGAGAGTAGAGCAGGCGGACGAGCTCCGAGACGAAAACCGGCCGCGAGTCCCGGCCGATCCGCTCGATGAGGTCTCCAGCCTGAACGTCGCCTTCTTCCAGCACCCGGAGATAGAACCCGAGCCGGCCGCTGCCGAGGAACGTCCGGAGAAAGCGGGGGGAGCCGACGCGCAGCCCGAGCTTGAAGCAGGGGGACCGGGGCCTGGTCACCGCGACGAGCGCCGCTCCCACCCGGTAGACGTCTCCGATCGCCACGCCGTCTTCGAGGAGATTCTCGGTCGTGAAGTTCTCGCCGAAGAATCCCGGGGGGAGCGGCTCCGGCGTCTCGAGCTCCCGGCTCCAGTGCGCCGCGTGCTCCGAGGCATAGGCATAGACCGCCTGCTCCGGGCCTCCGTGGTAGCGGCGGTCCACCTGAACATCCCCCTCGAGCGACTCCCGGGACAGCGCCACGGGTCCGTCGGCAGGGACCTTGAAGATGCCCGAAGGAACGAGGCGGCCCCCGGGGGAGCGGAGCATGCCGGGAACGGCGAGGTTGACGGAGAGAAGACGGGCGGTCATCGAAAGGCTCGGGAAGAAATAGGCCTTTCGGGCTCCGGCGGGTTCGGTTCCTAGGAGGAGAACTCCTCGAAGTACCCGTGGAGCTTGCGAAGCGCGCCCCGGTCGATCACGCGGCGGCGGAGGGATTCGCGGAGAAGCGACATTGCCGCGAAGCCTTCGGGAACCATCTTCAACTGTTCGATGACCGGGAGTGCCGCGCGGATTTCCCACTCGGCCTGGCGGTCCTGGCCCGTCTCCAGCAACAGGTCGGCGATGATCAGATGGAGAGCGGCGACGTCGGCCCGCATCTCGATCTCCTGGAATTCGAGCTGAGACGCGCGAAACGCTTCGATGGCCTCGGCGGGGCGGCTCTGCGTCCGCATCAGCATGCCGACTCCCCACTGGAGCTTGGCGAGGGCGACGCGGTTGTTGGTCGACCGGAGAAACGGCGTGGCTTCCTGGACCAGCGTCAGAGTCTCCGCCGCATGGTTGAGCTCGGAATGCAGCTGGATCAGGATGACGTAGGTGGACCCGAGGATTCGGGCGCTGTTCAAGGCCTTGGCCTGGGCGGAAATCTCCTCGAAGAGCGAGACGGCCTCGTCGAGCCGGCCGGTCTCCTTCAAGGCCACGCCCTCCAGATACCGGCACTTGAGTGCGAGCTCGTTCGCGTTGCCCCGCCGGAAGCTTTCGAGCAGGGGCGGAATCGATCGGAGGACCTCCGAGAACTGGCGCTCTTCCAGCTTCAACGCGAGCCGCTGGTAGGCGACTCGTGCGACATCTCCGCCGGTGTTCGCGGTCAGGAGGAACCAGGCGGAAGCGCGATCCAGCCAGAGCCGGGCTTCGTCCCGAAGCGTCAGGAAGCGGCACGAACAGCCGGCGATCAGGGCGAGCTCGCCCAGGTAGTACTCGCGCTCATCGAAGAGGAACCCCGCCGTCCCACCCGGAATGCCCTCGAGAGAATCGTAGGCGCAGCGCGCCGCTTCGAGGACCTCGGCAGGAGACGATTCGATCGTGGAGTCGAGGAGCTGGCAGAGAGCGAGCATCGTCTCCGGATTATCGAGATGAAACTCCGAGAGCCCGTTCGAACGATTCTCGGAGCCGGCCGCCAGGAACGCGGTCGCAGCCTCGCGCGCCTCCGCGGAGGTGACGCCGGACGCGACAACGGGAAACCGGAAGGGGAGCAGCTCTCCCGTCATGACGGGGACCCCATGGGATGGATTCTGTCCAGGAGAGCCAGAGCGACCTCTTCCGGGGGGCGATTCAAGACGTTGTTCAAACGATCATTCAGAATGTCGCCGGTCCTGGCTTTTGCCAGCCGGAATGCGCGCGCGTACTTGCAAGCGACGAAGAGCAGCTGTTCGCGAAGCTCCCGGGCGCTCAACACTCGATTCCCGGCGCGGCGGATGACTCTGTGGAACCACACGGCGAGCGTGTCGTTGAAGGCCTCGGCCTCCGAAGGCTCGTAGCCGTAGTAGTGAACGAGCGCAGCGCGGATCACAGGCAGACTCTCGTCCAAGACGAGCAGAATGTCGTCCGCCTGAGTTCCCGCTGGTTGTGTCATGAGTCTGTCGTTCCCAATGCAAGCCGGGTACCCGACCCTTCGATCTGAGAACGTGCGGCGATACTAGAAGTTAGGTCTAGGCGGGGATCGGTGACGCCAGCTTGATGACAAATTTGGTCTCTTTCTCTCCGAGATACGGCCGTTCGTTGTGCCGCGGAGAGGAAGAATTCGCCTGCGTTGCATCGGGCGAGACCTGCACGGGAGCATGGGTCGGAGGCATCGGACTCTCCTTTACGAGAAACAAACTGACGGGAAACCCCTTAATTGGATCACAGTCGGGACCGGAGGGCATCGGATACTTTTGCGGGTTAAGATCTTCCGGACGTAACTCGTTTCAATACGGGAGGTTACCGATGCGGCGAATCCTGCTCTGGACGGTCGTTTTCGCCTCCGGGACGGGTGCCGCCGGCGCCCAGGGCGCCCCTTCCGGGCCGCAGCGGCAAGTCGCCCCGGGAGAGTCTCCGGCCGACCGCGTCGCCGCTCTGGCCGATCGCACGAGAGACTTGAAGCGGCAGGAGGGGTTTCTTCCCTACTACTGGGACGCCCGGCGCGGACAGTTTCTGCTCGAGGTGTCGCGCTGGAACGAAGAGCTCTTCTACGGATCGGGTCTGGCCGGAGGCGCCGGAACTCTCGAGATCTCGCTCGATCGCGGCGAGCTCGGAGAGCTGGCGCTCTGCCGGTTCGAGAGGGCCGGTCCGCGCGTGCTGCTCCACCAGCGGCAGGTGTCCCACCGCAGCGGCGTTTCGGATCCCGAGCGATCGCGCGTCGTCGCCGAGTCCTTTCCTTCGGCGATCCTCGCGTCCTTGCCCGTCGTCGCCGAGGAAGGGGACCGGGTTCTCGTCGACGCGACTGCATTTCTTCTGGCCGACACGCGGATCCTGCCGGCGCTGAAGCAAGCGAAGCTCGGCGACTGGAAGCAGGACGTCGCCCGCTCCGCTCTGAGCTTCGACCGAACGGGCGCATTTCCTACGAACACCGAGATCGAAGTCGTCGCGACGTTCACGTCGGACAACCCGCCGCGCAGCCTCGCCTCCCTCCTGCCCGACGGCCACACCATGAGCCTGCGGATCCACCACACGTTCTTGAAGCTGCCGGGACCGGGATTCTCGCCGCGGCCTCTCGACCCTCGGATCGGATTCATTCCGCGCCGCTACCTCGACCACACCGCTCCGTTCACCGAGCCGGTCGAAAAGTTCCTCGCCGTCCGCTGGCGTCTTACCCCGAAGGATCCGGCGGCGGCCGTCTCCGAGCCGGTCGAGCCGATCACCTACTACCTGGACCGGGGAATTCCCGAGCCCGAGCGGACGGCGATCCGCCAGGGCGCCCTCTGGTGGAACCACGCGTTCGAGGAGGCGGGTTTCCGCGGCGCTCTCGTTCTGAAGGATCTGCCGGAGGGGGCGACCTTTCTCGACGCGCGCTACTCGGGAATCGAATGGATCAACCGCATGGACCGCGGGTGGTCCGTCGGTGGATCGCAGACAGACCCGCGCACGGGCGAGATCCTGCACGGAGTCGCTCGGATCGATTCCCACCGGCGCCGGACCACTTCCCGGATGTGGCAGAACCTCCGCGCGCCCTCGCCCGTCGCCGCGTGCGCCGCGGACGAGGCTCCGGACGCCGCGTGGCTGGCCGCGGGCGATCCCGATGTCGATGAGAAGGATCTCGTCCTGCAGAGGCTCGCGTACCTGTCCGCGCACGAGGTCGGTCACACGCTCGGGCTCATGCACAACTGGGCCGCGACGACGTTCGGCTGGGGCTCCGTCATGGACTATCTCGCGCCGAACATTCAGCTGAAAGCCGGGAAGCTCGATCTCTCCGACGCATATCCGAAGGACGTCGGCTCGTACGACCGGCTCGCCATCCGCTGGGGGTATACCCCGACGGACGACCGCGCCTCTCTCGACCGGATCGTCCGGGAGGGGTACACGAAAGGGATCGTGTATCCGCTCGACGGCGATCCGCGCTGGGCGGAGTACGACTGGGGGAGCGATCCCGTCCGGTGGCTCGCGACGACTCAGGCCGTGCGCCGGGTGATTCTCGACCGCTTCGGCGCCGCGCAGTTGAAGCCGGGCGAGTGGGTGTATGCGCTCCAGGCTCGCTTCAACCTCGCCTACCTCTACCACCGCTTCGGGATTGCCGCGGCCCAGCAATTCATCGGAGGCCAGTTCCAGACGAACGCCGTCGCCGGCGACGGTCAGATCCCGGTCGCCTGGGTCCCGGCGGAGAAGCAACGGGAGGCGCTCACCCTTCTCCTCGCCGCGATCGAGCCGGAAAACCTGGACATCCCGGACCGCATTCTCGCGGCGCTTCCCCCCGCGCCTTCCGGGACCCGGGAAACGCCGGAGCGGTTCGCCTCGGAAGCGGGCGCGGTCTTCAGCCCCTGGACCGCCGCGCGCGCGCTCGTCGGTCTCGTCGTGCAGCCGCTGCTCGAGCCGGAACGCGCGGCGCGGCTCTCGCTGGCTTCCGGCCCCGGAGCGCTCAACCTCGATGTCCTGGTCACGAAGCTGGTGTCCGCCACGTGGGGCGCGCCCGCGGAGCGCGTTCCCCGGCTGGCCGCCCTGCGCCGCGTCGCGCAGCGCGCAGTCCTCGACGCCCTGCTCGACCTGGCCGCCGACATGGACGCCGCTCCCGAGGTCCGAGCGACCGCCGCCTTGCGCCTGCGCTCCCTGGGCCGCGAGCTCGCGACGCGCCATCTTCCCGATCCGGCCGCGGAGGCGCACCTGCGGCAGGCCGAGCGGGACGTCAGTGAATTCTTCGACGAACCGGCGACGCGCAAGAGCCGGGGGCGTCGAGTTACACCTCCGCCCGGACGCCCGATTGGCGAAAAGTGGGAGTAAGTCGGTACGGACAATCGGGTGATCGGTCGGGCAGGAGTCGGCGGGTGGCGAGTAGGGAGAATCGGGTGATCTGCGATCGGGTGATCGGGGAAAGGGGAGTTCCGCGCCGACGCTCTAACTACGGAGCTCGGCGAGGGCGGCGCGGAGGTCTTCCATGCCCTGCTCCATCCGGTCCCGGTGGGTCCGGAACGAGAGGACACAGATCCGGATCGCGAATCGGCCGTTCAACTTCGTGCCCGTGAGATAGACACGGCGCCGCGCGTTCGTTTTCTTCAAGAGCTCGCGGTTCAACCCGTTCGTCTCTTCGAGAGAGAGGCCCGGCCGGACGAGGCGGAACGCGACGATCGAGAGCTGCGGCCGCGCGACGATCTCGATCCCCGGCATCCTCTCGAGCTCTCCGGTCGCCCATTCCGCGAGGTCGAGCTTTTCGTCGAGGTTCGATCGGAATGGTCCGATCCCGTGCATCTTGAGCGGGAGCCAGACACGCAGTCCCCGCCAGTCCCGCGAGAGCTCCGGCGAAAGCAGGGTGAAATCCAAAAGGTCCGCCTCCTCCTGCATCTCGGGCATGTAATCCGCGGAGACGGCGTGCGCGCGTTTCAAGGTGGCCGGATCTCGCACGAGTAGAGAGCCGTTCCCGTACGGCAGAAAGAGGCTCTTGTGCGGGTCCAGGACGACGGAGTCGGCGCGCGCCATCCCCGTGAGGCGGCGCCGCCCCCGCTCGGTCAAAGCGAAGAAGCCGCCATACGCGGCGTCCGCGTGGAACCAGAGCCGTTCCTGCACGGCGTAGTCCGCGATCGCCTCCAGGTGGTCGACCGCGCCCGTATTGGTGGTCCCGGCATTGCCGACCACCAGGAAGGGTTTCCAGCCTTCGGCGCGGTCCCGTGCGACCTGTCCCGCGAGCGCGTCCATGCGGAGCCGGAACTGGCCGTCGGATGGAATCTCGCGCACGTTTCCGCCGGGGAACCCGGCCAACAACGCCGCCTTCTGGATCGAGTGATGGGTCTGGTCGGAAACGTAGATCGTCCCCCGCGCGAAATCCCCGGGCAGGCGGTCGCGACGAGCCGCGACGATCGCCGAGAAATTCGACAGCGAGCCGCCCGTCGTCAGGATTCCGCCGGAACCGGGGGGATAGCCCACGATCGAGCAGAACCACTGGACGACGTTGGCTTCGATTTGCGCGAGGCCGGGCGCGGCGGCGAAGACCCCGACATAGCGATTGGTCGCGTCCGCGATCAGATCCGCGACGGCGGCGTGGGGGAGCCCGCCGCCCGGGATGTAGGCCAGGTAGCCGGGGCCCGCGGTGTTGAAGCCCCGCGGGATCACCGTCTCGAACAGGAGATCGAGGAGACTTTCGACGGGCGCGCCCGACTCCGGAAGCGCCTCGCGGAGCGAGCGCGCGAGCCCCGCGGGATCCCGGATGTCCGCCGAAGGCTGTTCGGGCAGCGACGCGATGTACGCGAGGATCCGGCGCGCCGCGGAGTCGATCAAGCGGCGCAGGTCGTCTCCGGAAAGCTCGAGGGAGCGGTCTTCCGTCACGGGTGTCTCACCCTCCGTTTCGCGCGGCCTCTTCCGCCAGCGCGTCGAGCGCTTCCTGCATGCGTTCGCGGACGCGCGCGGTCAAGGCGGCGACGTCCGCCGGCTGCAGTCCCCGGGTTTCGATCGGCTCGAGGACGCGGACGCGGAGAGTGCCGGGCCGGGCGAGGCCTCGCTCCGTGTCTGCGATCGCCGTCAAGGGCGCGGCG
>DATNMZ010000186.1:0-2369 GCA_035602095.1 Thermoanaerobaculia bacterium | reverse complement strand
TCCCTGTCGTCGGCCGGAGGACGCCGCTCACGATCTTGATGAGGGTCGACTTGCCAGCACCGTTGTCGCCGAGCAAGCCGACGATCTCGTTGCGGCCCACCTTGAAATCGACGTTCGAGAGGGCCTGCACCTTGCCGAAGGTCATGTCGACCTTCTCGAGTTGGACGACGTGCCGGAAACTCCGGGCTGCGGATTCTTTGGGCGCGGCCTCGGTCATGCGCGGCATTCCCGTTCGTCGGCGTCAGGTCTGGGTTGGCGTGCCGGGGGGATCCTCGAGATCACGTGTCCGACAGAGCCCGGAGTTGAGTAACATATCACTGCGCGGCTGGGATATGTTTGAACGCGCGTCCAGTGCCGCAACGCGGAGAGACCATTAGCGCGGAATCCAGATCGCGTATCGAGACGGCACCCTTCGGGGTGACGCCGGACGGTACCCGTGTCGAGCTGTACACCCTCCGGAACGCGACGGGGAGCTCGGTCGCCATCGCGACCTACGGCGCGATGGTGGTCTCCCTCCGCGTGCCCGATCGCCACGGACGCCTCGACGACGTCGTGCTCGGGTACGACGGTCTGGAGGGCTATCTCGGTTCCCGCTTCTACTTCGGGGCGATCGTCGGGCGATACGCGAACCGGATCGCGGGGGGGCGCTTCGGACTGGAAGGGGGGACCTTCACGCTCGCGCGGAACAACGGCGAGAACCACCTGCACGGCGGACTGCGGGGCTTCGACAAGGTCGTCTGGTCGGCCCGCCCGCTCGAAGGTCCGGGCGGTGCCGCGCTGGAGTTGCGTTACCTGAGCCGCGAGGGTGAGGAGGGCTATCCAGGCGAGCTCGACGCGCTGGTCACGTACCGGCTGTCGGACGATGACGCGCTGGAGATCGAGTACCAGGCATCTGCGTCCCGGGCGACGATCTGCAACCTGACCCATCACGGGTATTTCAACCTCGACGGCGGAAAAGACGTCCTCGGCCACCAGCTCACCCTGCGCGCGAGCCGATTCACGCCTGTCCGCGCGGACCTCATCCCGACCGGCGAGCTGCGCGGCGTCGCGGGGACGCCGATGGACTTCAGGACTGCGACCGCGATCGGCGCTCGCATCGGCTCGCGCGACGACCAGATCGCCCTGGCTGGCGGCTATGATCACAACTGGGTCCTGGATCGCGAAAGGGAGGGCCTGGTCTCAGCGGCGACGCTCTTTGGACCGGGCTCGGGGCGGGTGCTCGAGGTGCTGACCACGGAGCCCGGCATCCAATTCTTCTCCGGGAACTTCCCCGAAGGCGAGATCCGCGGCAAGGGAGGGAAGGTCTACGGCTTCCGCAGCGGGCTCTGCCTGGAGGCGCAGCACTTCCCCGACTCGCCCAATCGCCCGGGCTTCCCGTCCACGGCGCTCGCGCCGGGCGAGCGCTATCGCTCATCGACCGTCTACCGCTTCTCGGTGGCGGAGTCCTGATCGGCCGACCGCTCATCGCGACGCCGTCCTCCGCGCCGAGCCCCGCTCGAAGGCCTTCTGGAAGAGGCAGAACACGAGCGTGAGGAGTCCGATCACGATCTTCGTCCACCACGAGCTCAGGCTGCCCTGGAACATGATCAAGGTCTGGATGGTGCCGAAGATGAGGACCCCGAAGAGGGTCCCGACGACGTACCCCGAGCCTCCGGTCAGGAGGGTGCCGCCGACCACCACGGCCGCGATCGCGTCCATCTCCATTCCCATGGCGTGCAACCCATAGCCAGAGAGCATGTAGAACGTGAACGCGATGCCTGCGAGCGCCGAGCAGAAGCCGCTCAGCGTGTAGATGAGCACCTTGGTTCGCGCGACGGGGAGGCCCATCAAGAGGGCTGATTGCTCGCTTCCCCCGATTGCGTACACGGTGCGGCCGAAGCGCGTGTAGTGCGCGAGGTAGATGGCCGCAGCCAGCACCGCGAGTGCGATGAACACGTTCAGCGAGATCGAGGTGTCGAACGGCAGCGGGAACCTCACCGCGGACACCTTCGTGTAGAACGGGTCGGTGATCGCGATCGAGTCGATGCTGATGAGGTAGCAGAGGCCCCGGGCGAGGAACATGCCCGCGAGCGTGACGATGAAGGGTTGGATCTTGAAGGTCTGGATCACCAGGCCCTGCACGAAGCCGAACGAGGCGCCGAGCAGGAGGGCGAGGGCGATCACGAGGGCGGGACTCACGCCGTGGCGGTCCAGCAGCGTCGCCGAGAGCATGGTGGTGAGCGCGATCATCGAGCCCACCGAGAGGTCGATTCCGCCGGAGAGGATGACGAAGGTCATGCCGATGGCGGTGATGGCCAGGAACGCGTTGTCGACGAAGAGGTTCAAGAAGACCTGGAGTGAGAAGAAGCCGTCGAAGAGGAGCGAGCCCG
>DATNMZ010000185.1:0-2957 GCA_035602095.1 Thermoanaerobaculia bacterium | reverse complement strand
ATTCCTGCGCCACGGCGGCGTCGAGGGCCGACTGAGGAGCGAGGCCCTGGGAGTGCAGCGAGCTTTGCCGGGCGAGCTCCGCGCGCGCGTTGACCCAGGCCGCCCGAGCCTCGGCGAGCTGCGCGTCGATGTCGGTGTGGTCGAGTCGCGCGATGACGTCCCCCTTTTGGACGCGCGAGCCTTCGGTGACGTTCAGCTCGGTAATCCGGGACGTGATCTTGGGCGAGAGATCCGCCTTCCGCTCCGCCTCGACGTAGCCCGTCGCCGTCAGGACGGTGGATGCCTGACCCTCCGTCACGATCGCCGCCGTCACCAGGTCGACCTTCTTCGGACGGAGCGACCGGCCCGCGAGAAAGTAGGCGGCGAGGCCGGCCCCGACGACGGCGACGGCCGCGAGGAGCAACCAGCCGCGGGCGCCGCCGGATTTCTCCGGCTTCCGGTGGATCCGCAGCGCGGAGAGATCCGTCCCCGCCCGGTCTCGTTCCTGGCTCATGACTCGGCGGTCCGCCATTCTATTCGGCATTTCGGAACACCCGGCCTCGTGCCGGGACGGCCACTGCCCCACATCCGTTCAGCCGATCACCCGATCACCCGATCGCCGATCGCAGATGGCATCTGGCCATATACTGAAGGCATGTGGCGCCGTCTCTTCTCGACGGGTTCGACGCTCCTTCTCGCCGCCTCCGGCCTGCTGGCCGCGGCCGGCGCCCCGTCCCGCTCGACGCCCGCCGCGACGCTGGTCCTCTTTCGGATCGAGACCGCGGGTCGGGGGGTCCTGTGGGCTGCCGACCATCCGCTCCAACGCGGCGACCAGGTGTTCTTTCACCAGCACCCGGACGGAGCGCTCGTGAGTCTGCGCCGGTCGGAAGTGCGGCGCGTTTCCGCAGAGCGCGTCGCGAAGACGAGCGGTTACATAGACGTCGGAATAACGGGCGGCGGGGGCAGAAGCGACACGGCCGTGGCCGGCACGAAGGCGGCGTCGGACGTACCCCCGGGAGCCCGCCCCGACGGGACTGCCCTCTTCAACCCGGCGCGCGCGTACCGGCCCGACATCGACTCGAAGCAGGTGCCAGGGTTGAATCTCGCCTACCCGAATTCGCCGAACGACTACCGGGAGGGACGCACGATCGCCTTTCCGGCCCCCTCCGCGGTGCAGGCCGCGCCGGGAGAGCCGCCGAAGATGCCACAGTAAGAGTTTTCAGTTCTCAGTTTTCAGTTTTCAGTATCCAGTTTTCAGTTTTCAGTCTTCAGTTTTACGCCCCGCGCAGGATCCCAAGGTTACTGAAAACTGATAACTGATAACTGATAACTCGTCTTCAGATGTGGATCGCGTGGCCGGAGACCGCCTCGGCGGCTTCGTGCATCGCCTCGGAAAGCGTCGGATGCGCGTGGATCGTCCGGACGAGCTCTTCCGAGGTGGCTTCCAGACGCAACGCCGCTCCCGCCTCGGCGATCAGCTCGGTCGCCTTGGGGCCGATGATGTGGACGCCCAGAACCTCGTCGTACTTCTTCTCTCCGACGATCTTCACGAACCCCGCCGTGTCGTTCAAGATGCGCGCCTTCCCGATCGCGGAGAAGGGAAATTTCCCCACGGCCACGTCGAACCCGCGCTCGCGGGCCTTCGCTTCTGTCAAACCGATCGACGCGACCTCCGGAGAGCAGTACGTGCAGCCGGGGACCTGGTCGTAGTTCAACGGTGGAGGATTCTTCCCCGCCATGTGCTCGACGGCGACGACTCCTTCGGCCGACGCGACATGAGCGAGCCAGGCCGTCGGCACGACGTCGCCGATCGCATAGATGCCGGGCGCGCTGGTCCGCATCATGGCGTCGATCGTGATGTAACCCCGGTCGGTCGCGACGCCCGCGGCTTCGAGGCCGATCCCTTCCGAGAGGGGCTTCCGGCCCACGGCGAGGAGCATCTTCTCGGCGCGGAAGGTCTCCGTCTTCCCGCCCGAAGTCCGGGCGAGCACCTCCACGCCGCCGTCGGTCTTCGTGACCTTCTCGACACGCGTGTCGACGTACACGGCGATCCCCTGTCGCTTGAAGGACGCGGCGAGCTCGCGCGAGATCTCCTCATCCTCGAGCGGGACGATCCTCGGGAGCACCTCAATGAGGGTCACCTTCGCACCAAAGCGCGCGAACATGGAAGCGAACTCGACGCCGACCGCGCCGGAGCCGATGACGAGCAGCGATTTGGGAACCTCGGCGAGCTCGAGGATCGAATCCGACGAGAGGATGGTCTTGTGGTCGATGTCGATTCCCGGCAGCGACCGCGGGGAGGAGCCGGTCGCGATCAGGATGTTCTTCGCGGCAAAAGTCGCCTCCGAGCCGTCGGGGGCTTTCACCGCCACTCTCCCCGGGCCGGCGATGCGCCCGAAGCCCGTCGTCACGTCCACCCGGTTCTTTTTCATCAGGTAGGACACGCCGCTCGAGCTCTGGCGGACGACCCGGTCCTTGTGTTTTTGCGCGCCTGCCATCTCGAGCTTGACTTCGCGGGCGGCCACCCCGACGTCGGCGCCGTGCCGGGCTTCTTCCAGGAGGTCGGCCGTGTGGAGAAGCGCTTTGGTCGGAATGCACCCGCGCAGCGTGCAGACGCCGCCGAGGCGCGGCTCGAGCTCAACGACCTGTACCGTCATCCCGATCTGGGCCGCCCGGACCGCCGCGACGTAACCGCCCGGGCCGGAACCGATGATGCTGACGTCGTAAGGCTTATCAGTCATGAGCTGCCCGCGCCCCTCCTACGAGCGCGCAAGATTATCAGAGGCGGATGGACGAATCGGCGATTTGCGATCGGGTGACCGCTCTCCCCTGGCAATTACGCGATCTCTCGCTATCCGGTTTCCCGTTTCCCGATCACCCGATGCCCTAACTATCTACGCCTTCCCCCGGGCCCGTGGGTTCCATCCGGAACGCTTCGTTGAACCGGTTGAAGTATGCGAAGAGGCCGACGACGCAGG
>DATNMZ010000184.1:0-5014 GCA_035602095.1 Thermoanaerobaculia bacterium | reverse complement strand
CGACGCCCTCGAGGACGCCGAAGAAGTGATCATCTCGCTCGCGCGAACCATCGACGCCCGGGACCGCTACACCTACGGCCACAGCGCCCGGGTCTCGCTCTACGCCGGCCTCCTGGCAAGGCGCATCGGCCTCGCCGGCCGGCAACTCGACGCGGTCGAGCGAGGGGGCCTCTTCCACGACTTCGGCAAGATCGCGGTCCGCGACAACGTCCTCTTGAAGCCCGGCAGCCTGACCGCCGAGGAGCAGGCCGAGATCCAGCGCCACCCGACCGTGGGCAGAGACCTCCTTGGCAACATGAAGACGCTCTCGGATGCACTGGACGTCGTCTATTACCACCACGAGAAGATGGACGGCTCCGGCTATCCGACGGGGCTTTCCGGCGAAGCGATCCCGCTCGTCGCGCGCGTCACGACGATCGCCGACATCTTCGACGCGCTCACGACCGCGCGCGTTTACCGGGGGGCCCTCTCGCGCGAGAGGGCGCTCGGGATCATGGACGAAGAGGTCCGCAAGGGGTGGTGGGACGGGCGGTTGCTCGCGGAGTTCCAGGGTGTGCTCGAGACACTGCCGGAGGACGATCCGCGACTGACGCGTCTGCTGACGTAATTACGGCGCTCCGGGCGCGCCTTCCTTCGGACACGCGCAGCTGGTCGGGTGAACCCCGTGCGTGTGATCCTCCTGCGTCCCGATCGGGCCGCCCGCGCAGGGCAGCCCGCAGGGCTCCGGCGAGTAGTGGAAGCCGAGACCCTTCTCGCCGCCCCGCTCCGCGACGTCTGTTCGGCCGCAGAGCGCGCACCGGCCCGCGTTCGGCTCCGCGCGGCGGGGATTGGACTGGACGTTCTTTTTCATCGCTCGATCTCCTCAGACGACCCGCGCCGGAGTCGGTGCGGCGGCAGGAATGCCTTCAAGGCCTTTGCGGGAGCGTGTACTCAAAGTCATACGAATGCTTCCCGTCGGCGATCTGAATCGCCAGCTTCCCCGCGAGACCCACCAGCTGACCGGTGCCGGAGTCCGGCACCACCGTGATCGTCAGTTTCGGTGCGCCCCGCGTCATCGTACCGCTGTGCTGGAGCGCGAAGGTCCCGCTACGGCCCCGTAACGTTGCGGTGACCCACTCGATCGCGACGTAGCCGCCCGAGTCCTTCACGGCGGTGCCCGCGGTCAGCATTTCGCCCTTGCTCGATCCTTCGAGGTCGCCGTGGAACTTCTTGTCGATCGACATCTTTCCGATGACCGCGCCATCAGCCGACCCGGCCGACACCTGCGGGGTCAATTGGACGTCAAACGTCCCGCGGGCACGAGTGGTCACGACCTCCCCTTTCTGAGTTTCTCCCGGAGCGCGCGCCGGCTGCCCCGGAGATGCCGCGGAATCGCAGAGGCAGAGACTCACGAGGACGAACGCTCCGACGCGAAATCGGTTCTTCATGTTCGCTCCACCGACCGAGCACGACGCGAGGCGGCAACGACAACGCCAATGCCGCCTCTCTCGATCGTGGCGGGAGCTGGCGGCCGGCCGGATCATTCCGACGATGCTCTTCTACACCCTGGCAATACTGGCGGGGTCGACGGGACTCGAACCCGCGACCTCCGGCGTGACAGGCCGGCGTTCTAACCAACTGAACTACGACCCCGCGGTCGAAGACGGCGCATCATACACAGGTCGGCTGCCGCTGTCAGCCGACGGCGCTCCGCAGAAAACCGCGCGCCTCTTTTTTCGACGGCCTGCTAGACTGCGCCCTTCGAAAAACCCTCGGCGCAAGCCCGCCCCGCGGGCCACTGGGAGACGCAGCCTCCGGAGATGATTTCAAAGTCGCGACGAACGTTCGCCCGGGGGAGGGCCTGGCTTCCGCTGTCGGGACTCGCGGTCCTCCTCCTCGCGTGGAGCCTGGCGATTCGTTTCGGCGGCTCGACTCTTCTGCCCGGCCCGTGGGCCGTCGCGCGCGCCCTGGTCGAGCTCGCGCGGTCGGGGTTTCTCGTAAAGCACGTCGTGGCCTCTCTTTTCCGCGTCACCTGGGGCTATCTCGGCGCGGTCGCGATCGGGATCCCCCTCGGCATCTTCCTCGGGTGGTGGCGCCGCGGCGAGATGGCGATCGCGCCGCTCATCGAGATCCTCCGGCCGATTTCTCCCCTCGCCTGGATCCCGATCGCGATCCTGTGGTTCGGGGTCGGAGACCTGTCGGCGATCTTCATCATCTTCCTCGCCTCGCTTCTTCCCCTCACATTGACGGCGATGAACGCCGTCGGAACCGTCACCGCGGTGCACTGGAACGCCGGCCGGAACTTCGGCCTCTCCGCCTCGGAGCTCGCGCGCAAGGTGCTGGCGCCCGCGATCCTGCCCCAGCTGATCGTGGGGCTTCGATTGACGCTCGGCATCGCGTGGCTCGTCGTCGTGGCCGCGGAGATGATCGCCGTCAACTCGGGGCTCGGTTTCTTGATCATCGACGCGCGCAACGCCGGCAACCGGTATGACCTCGTCGTCGCGGGGATGGTTCTGATCGGCGTCATCGGGCTCGGCCTCGACCTCGCGATGCGGCGGCTCGAACGGCTGCCGGCGGCGAGCTGGGGGTACCAGACGCCCGCCGAGGCGGAAGCCGCGTGAGGACGGAAAACCCCGGCGGAGGGGGAATGAAGCTCGTTCCCGAGCGGGCGCCGGACCGGACGAAGCTCTCGATCCGCGGTCTCCGCATGACCTTCCGGACGGAGGGGAAGGAAACGCCCGTCCTCGAGAACATCGATCTGGACGTGCGGGAGGGGGAGCTCGTTTGCATACTCGGGCCCTCCGGCTGCGGGAAGTCCACGCTCTTGAACATCGTCGGCGGGTTCCTCGTCCCGACGGCCGGCGCCGTTGCGATCGACGGGGAGCCGGTGACGGGACCGGATCCGCGGCGCATCTTCGTGTTCCAGGAGCGGGGCGTTTTCCCATGGCTGACCGTCGAAGGCAACATCGGGTTCGGCCTCGGGAAGCTTTCGACGGAGGAGCGCCGGAAGCGGATCGCGCACTACGTCCGCCTGGTCGGCCTCACGGGTTTCGAGAACGCCTATCCCCAGGAGCTCTCCGGCGGCATGAAGCAGCGCGCCGAAGTCGCCCGCGCCCTCGCCGTGAATCCCGACATGCTCTACCTCGACGAGCCGTTCGGGGCGCTCGACTCGATCACGCGGCTCGTCATGCGCGGGGAGCTCCTGCGCATCTGGGAGGCGGAACGCAAGACGATCCTGTTCGTCACCCATGACATCGACGAGTCGGTGCAGCTCGCCGACCGCGTCGTGGTGATGTCCCAACGGCCGGCGACGATCCGCCGCATCGTCGAGATCGATCTCTCCCACCCCCGGGACCTGAGCTCGCGCCGGTACCTCGAGCTGCGCGACGGAATCTTCGGAGAGATCGGCCTTGCGCACAAGATCTAGCGGCGAGCCGAAAACCAGGACGCCCGTATGAGAACGCGGAACTTCGAGAAGTACCTCTGGCCCAGCGCGACGGCCGCGTTGATGCTTGCCGTCTGGGACATCGCGGTCCGCCTGACGAAGACGCAGGTCTTCCCCTCGCCGCTGGCGGTGGCCTCCGGCTTTCGCGAGCTCGCCGCGCGCGGGGTCCTGCTCCGGTACGCCGGAGATTCGCTCTTCCGGGTCGGGGCCGGCTACGGCCTGGCCTTAGCGCTCGGCCTCCCGACGGGCCTCTTCCTCGGATGGTCCTGGAAGGCGGCGCGCGCGGTGAACCCGGTCATCCAGGTGCTCCGGCCGATCAGCCCGCTCGCCTGGATCCCCGTTTCGATCGTCCTCTTCGGCATCTCGAATTTCGCCACGATCTTCCTGATCTTCCTCGCCTCGTTCTTTCCTATCGTGGTCACGACGATGAACGGGGTGCGCTCCATCCCTTCGATGTACCTCCTCGCGGGGCGCAACTTCGACCTCTCCCCCCTGGCGCGCCTCGCGCGCGTCGTCCTCCCGGCGGCGCTGCCCCATGTCCTGACGGGCCTGAGGATCGCGCTCGGCGTCGCCTGGCTCGTCGTCGTCGCGGCCGAAATGATCGCGGTGGACTCGGGCCTCGGGTACCTCGTCATCGACTCCCGCAACGCGGGCAAGCGCTACGACCTGGTCGTCGCCGCGATGCTCTTGATCGGCCTGATCGGCCTCGGATTGAACCTGCTCATGCGGCGCGTCGAACGGATCCGCTCCGTGCGGTGGGGATTCCGGTCCGCGTGATGCCTCCCCTCGCCTCCGACAGCCTCGCCGGCCGGCCGCCGGTCCGCATCGGCCGCCGGATTCTTCTGGGCGCGCTCCTCTGGACCGCCGCGCTCACCGCCGCGCATCTGGCGCTGAACGTCGACTGGTCCGCGTGGATCAACCAGTGGCTTCCCCCCGCCAGGCGCAAGTTGAACGTCGCCTACATTCCCGTGACGTGCCACCTCGCCTGCCCCGTGACCGATTTCATCTCGCGCTACTCGCTTGCGGGCAATCTCTTCATTCCCCGGATGTTTCAGGGCTTCCCGGAGATCAAGGAGGCGCTGATCTCCAACCGGATGCAGGTCGGGTTCATGGTCGCCCCCATGGCCATCGCGCTGCGCTCTCAGGGCGTCCCGATCAAGATCGTGTACCTCGGCCACCGCTACGGGAGCGCGGTCGTCGTCCGCAAGGACGGCCCGATCCGGTCCGTCGCGGATCTTCAGGGACACGTCATCGCGATCCCGAGCCGCTTCTCGGACGAGCGGCTCATCGTTTTCAAGGCGCTGAAGGCGAACGGAATCCCGCCGGGGAAAGTCCGGATGATCGAAATGGCGCCCCCGGATGTCGCGGGCGCGCTCGCCGCGAGCGCCATCGACGCCTTCTCCATGGGCGAGCCGTATCCGTCGCAGGCCGAGATGGGGGGTTTCGGGCGTGTGCTGTTCCACGCGCGCGAGTACTGGCCGGACTACATGTCCTGCGTCGTCGTCGTCCGGCAGGACGTCATCGACGAGAGGCCGGACGCGGTGCAGGTCTTAGTCGATGGCATCGCGCGCTCCGGCCTGTGGCTCGACC
>DATNMZ010000183.1:0-2374 GCA_035602095.1 Thermoanaerobaculia bacterium | reverse complement strand
GAGACCTTGCGTCAGGAACACCGCAACGCCGTTACGAATCGGCGGTTCGTACTCTGGAAGGGCTGCCGCCCATCCGGCGGGATCTCATTCAGCGACACCGGTACCTGGTCCCGAACTCGATTGTCGTCTCGCGAGGGTGTCCTCACCATTGCACCTTCTGCTACAAGGACGGGTTCTTCACGAGAGGGCGCTCGTTCTACACGCAGCTGGTGGACGACGCCCTTGCCGAAATTGCCCGCCTTCCCGGCAGACATCTCTACTTCCTGGACGATCACCTTTTCGGGAATCCCCGGTTCGCGCGAGATCTGTTCCGCGGCATGAAGGGGATGGGCCGCGTCTTCCAGGGCGCCGCAACCGTCGACTCGATCATGCGCGATGACGTGATTGAAGAAGCCGCCGCCGCTGGTCTGCGAAGTCTATTCGTTGGCTTCGAAACTCTTTCGAGCCGCGGCCTCGCAGGCGCCGGCAAGCGCCAAAATCTCGGCCGGGATTACGGCGAAGTAGTCCGCAAACTCGACAGCCTCGGCATCATGATCAATGGCAGCTTCGTCTTCGGCCTGGACGGAGACGACCGCGACGTCTTCCCCCGCACCGTGGACTGGGCCGTCCGGGCTGGACTCACCACGGCCACCTTCCACATTCTGACGCCGTACCCCGGCACAGCGTTGTTCGCCGACATGGCCGCACGCAACCGGATCGAAACGCGGAACTGGGATTTCTACGACACGCGCCACGTTGTTTACCGCCCTTCAGGCCTGTCACCGGAAGAACTGAAGCGCGGATATGACTGGTCCTACGAAGCGTTCTACCGCTGGAGCGCCATCTTCGAGGCCGCGTCGGCGCACGGATCGGTAAAGCACCGGCTGAAACACTTCTTCTACAGCGCGGGGCGGAAGAACTTTGAGCGCGCATGGGACCTCGTCATCCGGATCAAGCAGCTGTCCCAGATGCGGCCTCTTCTCGAAGCCGTCCTCGCGCGGGTGGCTACCTCGGAAGCCGATCCTGCGCCGGAAGGGCTGCCCGACAAGCCAAGGGAGCTGCCGCGGCTCCCGGCGATCTCTGGCTAAAACGCTCGGATCAACGCGAAGGTGTCCCTTCGACCGGCGCAAGGAACGGAACGACCGTGCCGCGAATGTTGAAGCCCCCGCTCTTCTTCGACTGGATCGTGCCGCGGAACTCGTAGGCGCCGTTTTTGACAGCGCCGCGATCGATCGTCAGGACGATGACCTCCCCCTTCGCCTTTCCAAGCGTGATCGTGTCGGGCGAGCGATTCTCGATCGTGAGAAGGAGGACGCCGGGCTGGCCGGCGCGCGGCATCTGGAAGCCGGGCGCAACTCTTCGGATCCACTCGAGGTCGACGAGGTCGGAGGGTGTGCCGCCGAGCCAGGCCGAGGATGGAAGCCCATCGAGGCCGGAAACGGTCGTCGTGAAATTCGTCGATTCGCCACGCAGAAGGTTCAAGCGGTCGGCACTCATGCCGAGGTTTACGACACAGACGTGGAAGGACGTTCCCTTCCCGCTTTCGTGGAGGACGACCGTGTTGTCTCCGGCAGCCGTTCCGCCGGGCAGGCTGTAGTACACCTCGCGCGGCGTCTCGGCGATGACCAGCGCGGGCCGCCCGCCGACCTCGATGTTCGTCGTCGAGCCGTTTCCGGAGAACGGCCCGTGGATGACCTGCGGCCGGCCATTGTTCACGCATACCGGAGGTGTTTCGTAGTGCGGAGCGGAGGCCGCTGGCGGTTGCGGTATCACCGGAACGTCCGTTCTCGCGATCGGTTGCGGCGTGTCGGTCCGGCCGACAGTCACGGATATCTTCGAGCCATCCTTCGGGATCGTGCAGGTAATCGGCCCGTCGGCGGGCTGCCCGTGGCCGCTGCCGAGGTCGATGGTAACGCCATGGAGGGTCGGCTTTCCGTCCGCACCGTTCTCCAGCGGGACCTGGAGCTCGACGACGCGAAGCGCGGGAATGCCCTCGTAGTCCTTCGGATTCAAGACGACCGTTCCCGTCACCGTGTCGCCAGAATGGCAGCCCGTCGGCAAGACAACGCCGATGAGGATGGAAGTCTTCTTCGCAGGCGCGGACGGCTGGACTGTCGTCGGCTCTGCCGGCGGCCGGGACGGCATCTTGAGCTGTTTCGGATTGCAGAAGGCGTCGAGATCGGGCGGGAGCTTGTTGCCGTATTTTTTCCGGAGACACTCGCAGTAGGCCTTCTTGGCGCTGACCATCGTCAGCTCGAGCCCGGGATTGTTCCCGCCCCCATCGAGATACTTCGCGCGCGCCTGCTCGTAGGCGTCTTTCGCGTCCTGGCAGACGTCTCGGACGGGAGTCGTCCCGGGAGTCTCCGGCGGACGGCTCGTCTTTGGTTCCGCGGGC
>DATNMZ010000182.1:0-2146 GCA_035602095.1 Thermoanaerobaculia bacterium | reverse complement strand
TCCCCGACATGCAGAAAAACTGCCGCTTCGTGCAGATCACCGGCGCGGGCTTGCGCGAAAGCCACGTCCACGACATCGCCATCACGCGGGAGTCGCCGAATTATCGACAGGATCTGTGAGAAGAAATTGTCATTTGTCAGTCGTCAGTTGTCAGTCCGACGCATGACTGAAACTGAGAACTGACGACTGACAACTTCCTCTAATCCGTCTCGAACACCTTGTAGTACACGGCCCCCCAGGAAATGATCCAGGTGTCGCGGAACCAGCGGTAGTGTGAAGGACCGCCGTAGACGGCGCGCACGGGGACGTGCCGGAGCCCCCGGAGCCGGGGCGCCGCCTTCAGCAGGATCTCCGTCTCGATCAGGTACCCCCGCGCCGAAAGTTTCAGCGGCCGGAGCAGATCCGCCGCGATGACGCGGAAGCCCGACTGCCCGTCCTCCACCTCGAATCCGGTCATGCGCGAGAGGATCCGGCTTCCGATCTCGTTCGTCCGGTAGCGCGCGGCCGGGATCCCGTCCGGCTGCCCCATGCGCGATCCGATGACGAACGGGTGGCCCGCGCGGGCGGCGTCCAGGAGTCCCGGGAGGTCCCGGGGGTCGTGCTGGGCGTCGGCGTCCACGAAGGCGACGTGCGTCGCGTCACTCGAGAGCACCGGGAGAAGCCCCGCCCGGATGGCGCTCCCCTTCCCGCGGTTCTCGGGCAGGCGCAGGACCTGCGCTCCGGCCGCCTCCGCCGCGGAGGCCGTTCCATCCGTCGAGCCGTCATCGACGACCAGGACGCGCGGCAAGTGCCGCAGGAGACCGGACACGACGTCGCCGACCGTCGAACCCGCCTGAAACGCGGGCACCAGAGCGACGGGGCGGAAATCCGGCGGCTGCATGAAGCGATCTTAAGCGGCTCCCGGCCGTCCCGTCCTGATCCCGATCACCCGATCACCCGATCGCAGATCGCAGATCCCTCATGGATTCTTCTTGTCTCACTCCAGAGCTTGTGAAAAAGTTCACGAGCTTCGGAGGAAGGGGGTTGCCGGCGGGCATGGCGCGGGACTACGTCCCCATTCTGCTGCTCATGGGGGTCGCGGCCGGCATCGCCGGCGTGATCCTCGCTCTCTCGGCCCTGCTCGGTCCGAAGTTGAAGACGCGCTCGAAGCTCTCCACGTACGAAAGCGGCGTCCCCCTGCTCGACAAGTCGCACAAGCGGATGTCGATCAAGTTCTTCGTCATCGCGATGATCTTCATCCTGTTCGACGTCGAAATCGCCTTCCTGTACCCCTGGGCGCTCATCTTCCGCACCGGCGGCCCGGGGCTCTTCCTCGAGATGCTCGTGTTTCTGGCGGTGCTGGCGGTCGGCTACGCCTACATCTGGAAGAAGGGGGCGTTCGACCTGTGAGCCACCGCCGGTACACGGTCGAAGAGGCCGGCTCCCCGGCGCAGTTTCCGCCGGAAGCCCTGCAGCGGATCGACCGGATTCTCGGACGCTACCCCACGAAGCAGGCGGCGCTCCTGCCCGTCCTCTGGGTGGCGCAGGAGACCTGGGGCTGGATCTCCAGGGAGGCGGCCGAGGAGGTCGCGCGCATCCTGGAGCTTTCGCCGGCGCACGTGGACGGGGTCCTGACCTTCTACACGATGTACAACCTCCGGCCGGTCGGGAAACACCTCATCCAGGTATGCACGTCGATCTCCTGCCATCTCGCCGGCGCGGAAAAACTGATCGAGCACTGTCAGAAGCGCCTCGGAATCGGGCTCGAGGAGACGACGGCCGACGGGAAGTTCTCGCTCGTGGAGGTCGAGTGCATCGCCGGCTGCGACCGCGCGCCCTCGATCCTGGTCAACGACGCCTACGTCGAGCCGGTGGACGAGAAGAAGCTGGATGAGCTGATCGCCCGGCTCGAGGCGCAGGGGTAGGGCGCGCGCCATGGCCGCCGACGACCGGGTCCTTCTCGCGCGCGTCACGAAGGAGAACTCCCGCGCGATTCGTGGCTACATGGACGACGGCGGGTACCGGGCGCTCCGGACCGTCCTGACCGGCGGATGGACGCCCGAAAGAGTCACCGACGAAGTGAAGCGCTCGGGCCTGCGCGGGCGGGGCGGCGCCGGGTTTCCGACCGGCGTGAAGTGGGGCTTCGTTCCGAAGGACACGCGGGGTA
>DATNMZ010000181.1:0-2579 GCA_035602095.1 Thermoanaerobaculia bacterium | reverse complement strand
TACCAGGTGTACCTCTACTCCCACTCACGATCGCCGTTCCAACTCTTCCTGACAGCGGTGGACGTCCTCATCTTGTTGCTGCTCTGGTCGGAATACCGGCGAGTGAGACGCGCAGCCTCCCCACAACCGATATCTCTTGCCGCAACGGGACGCGAGTAGATCCCCTCACCCCGGCCCTCTCCCGCCGGGAGAGGGGGCATGCAGTCACAGCGCCGCTTTCCCGCCGGGCAGTTCCATCCGCTCGCGCAGCGCGCAGCGACGGCCGCGGGCGGGAGGGGGCAAGCCCCTCCCCTACGGCACCGGACACGACGCCGGTATTTTCGCCATGCAGTTCCATCAGCTCGCACCGCGAGGAGTCTCCCGACCGAAGGGAGGGAGGAGCCTTGCGGTGCGGGAGCGGAGCGCGGAGCGACGGATCAGGCGAGCGGTCGAGGCCGCATCCGGCCGAGCCGCGCGCCGGTGGCGCAGCCAGATCCGCCGCGCAGCGCGCAGCGACGTGCATCCGGCCGAGCTGCGCGCCGGTGGCGCAGCCAGATCCGTCGCGCAGCGCGCAGCGACGGTTAGTACGACAGCTCGAACCGCAGCGCCAGCGCCAGCGCGTCCTTTCGCGTCCGGTCGGTTCCGGGGCGCAGGACGTACTGGATGTCGGGTTGAAGCGCCAGGTGCTTGCCAATCTGCAGGAGATAGGTGAGCTCGAGGGTCTTCTCGGTGCCGGTCACGGGAACGGCATTCCGCCGCTGGAGCTCGAGGTAGTGGGCGCCGTTCCGAGCGACGGCGACGGCGAGGCCGAACTCGTCGTTCTCGAGCGCCGGGAACAGACCGGAGAAAAGCAGGCCGCCGCCGGCGTAGAAACCGAAGCGATTGACGCGGGAGTCGCCGAAACCGAACTCCGCGAACACGTTGACCTGCCGGCTCGATCGAGCGGCGCTCCGATAGACCACCTCGTCTGCGAGGAGGTAGGCGCCAGCGCTCCCGCGCCGGCCGACGGGCCGCCCATCGAGCTCCTGCTCGCTCAGGTCATCGAACTTCGCGGTGTAATACCAGCCGCCGACCGCGAGCTTGCCGTCGTAGGGGCGAGACCCGGCGCCTCGCCCGATCCGGAATCGACTGCCGAGGGGACGGCCGTCGGAAACGGGACGGCTGAGGAAGGCGGCCTCTCCGACGAGAAGCAACCCGTCCCCCCTGGCAAACACCCGATGCCCCCCGTCCGGGCGGTCGACCGGTTCGCCGTCGAGGACCGCGGCCCGAAGGACGACATCCCGAACGGGCTTGAAGGCGAGGCGAGCTCCGACCGAGGTGTCGGGAAAGATCGAGGGTCCTCCCCGGCCGCTCTGGGAGAATTCGGGACCGACGCCAAATGAGCTGTTCAGGAAGAGGGTGGCGGACTGCAGCCGGTAGAACTCGCTGTTGACGTCGTAGCGTCCGACGAGCGCCGAGACCCGGCTATCGAGCAGGTTCTGCTGGAACCAGGCCTCATAGAGCTGCCAGCCCGCAGGCGCCTCGAGATTGCTCACTCCTTGCGCGTCGCCGACGAGACGGCTCGGGTGACCCCCGTGGGTTCCGAGCCCCTGGAGGAAGAACGTCCCCCCCGGCCAACCGAGCAGGCGCTCTCCGTCGACGGTGAGCTGGAAGCGGAGAGTGCCGAGATATGCCGCTCCCGTTCGGACACCCCCGCTTGCGTTGACGAGACCTTCGCCGTCGTAGACGACGGAGACGCCGACTCCGCGCGCCGCTGCGCCTCGCCGGATGGCGTCCCACGTTGCGGCGATCCTGCACCCGCTCTTCGGGGGTCCAGTCTCCGCCTGCGCGGCGACGAGATCCGGAACCCGGGCCCCGTCGGGTGCGGCGGGCCCCGGCCTTCCGTCCGCGGCCAACGCGGCGAGCCCTGCCGCCGCAGCGGCGGCCAGGCTCCGCCACAGGGGATCCATCGTCAGGATCGGCGGGCCGGCGGGAACACTACTCGAGCCGGTTGTACGTCGGGCAGGCGACCATCGCGCGCGCGTTCCACGAATAGAAGTAGCAGAAGTCCGTCCGCCGGCTCACGTTGAACACGTCGCTGTAGGTGGCGAAGCCATAAATGACGAGAAACCGTTTGCCGGTCGAGATGTCCGATATGTCCGCCTCGCTCAGCGGCGATCGGAGCGCGTGGCCGAGAGGGCCCATCGTGCCGTCCTTTGGAACGACACTCCTGCTCGTAGACCTCTCCGTCTGGATGCTCGGGTCGTCCGCAGGCGGGCCACTCGGGAGGTCTTTGCGGAGTTGAAGGAACGCCGTTGCGGCCGCGTTCAGCGCCGGCGTGTTACCGCCGTTCGTGAGCGTGACCTCGAGAACCGGAGTCTCACCCGCTGTGAGCGGTCCCGATTGCCGCGGCGTCCCGGCGGTCTCTCCCCGTGCTTTCGCCGTCCAGATTCTGGCGTCTCCTGCCGCAATGTAGGCCCGGCTGCCAACGCGGAGCGCATCTCTGCTGATCTCGACCTGTCGGGCCATGAGCCACGTGTAGACGCCCACGCCGATCAGGGCCAGAATTTCCACTCCGATGCGGACTCTCTCTAATCTCGACAGTGCGTTCTTGTCGCCGT
>DATNMZ010000180.1:0-2043 GCA_035602095.1 Thermoanaerobaculia bacterium | reverse complement strand
GAATTCCTCGGCCAGAACAGGGACAACGTGATTCTCACGCCGATCACGTTCGTCCAGAAGATCTTGACCGGGAGCGACGAAGTGTCGATCTATGTCCGGCCGCGGACCGGCGTCGCCGGCCTCGAGGCGATGCAGGACGAGGTCCGCGCGATCCTTCGGTCGATCCGGAAGACGCCCTACATCGCCGAGGACCCCTTCGGAATTCTGGGAGCCGAGGCCGTTCAGACTCTCTGGAGCTCCCTCACGACCGGCGCGTTCTCGCTGATGCTGGTCATCTCGCTGATCTCGCTCGTCGTGGGGGCGATCGTGATCGCCAACATTCTGTTCGTGTCGGTGGTCGAGCGAACCCTGGAGATCGGCATCCGCATGGCGGTCGGCGCCCGCCGCCGCGACATTCGCCGGCAGTTCCTGATCGAGGCGACTCTGCTCGCCGGCGCCGGAGGAATCGCCGGCGTTGCGCTCGCCTCCCTGGCGGCGCTTCTCGTCAACCGGTTCTTCCCGGCGGAAATCCGTCCCGCCTTCGCCCTGATCGGGATCGCCCTGGCGCTCGTGACCGGGCTGATCGCCGGCATCGCTCCCGCCGCCGCGGCCGCGCGCGTTCCCCCGATCGAGGCGTTGCGTTATGAGTGAGAGGCCCGTGGAGTGTCAGTTATCAGTTGTCAGTTGTCAGTCTTCAGTTCCAATGCGGGGAGCTCGCGAGAAGAGATGACGGACGGCAAAGGTCCAAAGGCCGCACTTCATTCAGTTGCCGCCAGGCCCTCTCTTTTTCGGCAGGTGCGCCGCGGCTTCGGCGAGAACATGAGGTTCGCGCTGACGGCGATGCGTCAACACCGTCTGCGCTCGGGTCTGACGGTGCTCGGGATCGTCGTCGGAGTCGCGACCGTGATCGCGATGGTCGCGATCATCACCGGGTTCAACCGGACGGTCGTTTCGACTTTTCAGGCGTTCGGGGCGACCCGGATCGGCTTCACCAAGTACCGGGATCGCTTCGGCCCTCCCGGGCCGATCAGCGAGGAGGAGCGCAAGCGCAAGAACCTGACGCTCGAAGACGTCGCCGCGATCCGGGACTCCTGTCCGTCTGCGGGCGCCGTTTCGGGTCTGGCCGGCTACTTCGACGGAGAGATCCAGGTGAAGTACGGGAATCTGCAGGCGAACAGCCCGTACGTCATCGGCACCGACAAGGACTATCCGCAGGCAAACGCCTACGGCGTCGCCATCGGCCGGTTCTTCCGGCCGGCGGAGGTCGAGGGGCGCGCGCTCGTGGCGGTGATCGGCTCCGACGTGCGCGACGCGATCCTTCCGGCCATGCAGCCGGTGGGGAAGGAGATCACCGTGAATGGCCTCCGCTATCGCGTGATCGGCGTGCTCGATCGGAAGGGGGAGCAATTCGGCTATTCCCCCGACAACAAGGTCGTGCTCCCGTTCAAGACTTTCGAGCGGCAGTTCGGGCTGCCCGTGCACCGCGACGGAATCCGGATCAGCTGCGTTCCGAGGCGGCCGCAGGACGTGGACAGGCTGCTGGAGGAGGCGACGGCCGTGCTTCGGCAGCGACGAAAAGTCCCGTTCGACAAGGCGAACGACTTCGAGACCGAGACGCCGGATCAGCTCGCCGCCCAGTTTCGCGGAATCACGGGGGGCGTCACCGGCGCGATGGTCTTGATCGCGTTGATCTCGCTCGTCGTCGGTGGCGTCGGCGTCATGAACATCATGCTCGCGTCCGTGACGCAGCGCACGCGCGAGATCGGGGTTCGCAAAGCCGTCGGCGCCTTCCGGCGCGACATCGTGCGGCAGTTCCTGACGGAGGCCGTCGCTCTGACGGTCCTCGGAGGGGTGGCGGGCGTCTTTCTCGGGATCTTGATCGCGCGCGTCGTCCGCGCCGCCGTGCCATCGCTGCCGACGGCCGTGCCCGTTTGGTCGGTGCTGCTCGGGCTGCTGGTCTCTTCCGCCGTCGGCCTCTTCTTCGGCCTGTATCCGGCGGTCAAAGCGTCGAGGCTCGACCCGGCCGAAGCGCTCCGGCACGAGTGAGACGAGCCGAGTGCCCGG
>DATNMZ010000179.1:0-2209 GCA_035602095.1 Thermoanaerobaculia bacterium | reverse complement strand
CGCAGTCCACGCGAGCGCCTGGGCGAGCTTGATCTCGGTCAAGTGCGCCAGGAGCGGATCGAAGATGCGGCTCGGAGGGGCCTGCCCTCCGAGCTGAACCAGGAGGGGCACGACCGGCTGGAGGACCTTCCAGATGAGGAGGTCGAGCAGGCTCTTTGCGGCGAGAATCACCGCGAACACGAGCCATATCCGCCCGATGATCGTCACCGCCCTGGGGCGTTCGAGCTCCGGCTCGGTCGTCATCCTCCCGGCCGCTTCCAACGGAGACGTCGGGTCTGATTTCTACTGTTCATCAGCAGCGCCTCTACCCAAGATGCTATGCCTTCGCCGGGCGCACCCCGGAAGAGCTCACCCGCCTCACGACGCGGATCGCAGCGCGCGGACCTCGACCTTACCGTCGCGGACGCGGGTCTCGAGACACGGCTGCGGGAAGGCGGAAGGCCCCTCGATCACGGTTCCCGACGTGAGCGCAAATTTCGACCCGTGCCAGGGGCAGACGACGCAGTCCCCTTCGAGCTTGCCCTCCGACAGCGGGCCACCGAGATGCGCGCAGGTTTCCGCGAGCGCGTGGATGCGATCGCCGCGGCGGACCAGCAACAGCGGCGTCTCCTTGAAGAGCGCCCGCGTCAACTTGCCCTGCGCGAGTGCCCTCGCGGACAGGACGGCGGTGAACTCTTCCGGCAACTCGCGCCCCGAGCTGTGGTCGACGCCGATCTGCTCGTGGGAGACGAGCTCCCCGCCCAGGAATCCGGCGGCGACCGCGGTGACGTAGCCTGCGAGGGCGAGCCCGTGCCCGGCGGAGCGGCGGCGCCGGCGGCGGGACAAGAACGACGCGGCGAACAACAGGGTCGCGCCGGAGTTGAGCAGAGCGTGCGCGACCCCGATCCTACGAGGCCGGGCGTCCGTCGCCGACCAATCCGTCAGACCCGTGATCGCGGAGCCGGCGGCGCCGGCCAGGCCGAGCGCGAGGCTCGCGTCCGCGGCGCGACGGAGCCCGGGACGGTCCGGGCCACGATCCAGGGCGTCGAGCAGGAGCGTTGCCGTCCAGGCGCCGATCGGGATGTCGGTCAAGACGGGATGGAGCGGGTGCCCGAGCCAGGTCCCGTGCAGAAAGTTCTTGACCCGGCGGCGAGCGGTCCCGAGACCGTCGAAGAATCCGCCGACGGCCGGCTGGAGACGGTCTGCAATCCGGTCGAGCCAGGCCTGCTCGCCGATCGCGTCGTAGATGTCGCGCAGATTCATCGCTTCCTCCTGGCTTCGGACCGTGCCGGCGTCCCTCGGGCGGTTTCGACGGATCCTCTCTGCCGCTATTCACGATCCACGCCGAGCTAGAGATCGAGGACCGCCTCCTGACTCTCGAAACCCTCCAGATGCAGGGTCATCGTCGCCTGCCGGTTGCGTCGCGAGAGCGTCCGAGTCGAATACCGGATGCGAAACACCTCTTTCTCGTCGAAAGGGAGAATCTCTTTGACGTCCTGATTCGACTCCGTGATTCGGAAACGGTCGAAGCCGCCCGAGCTCGACACCCACAATCCACGAAGGAGCGCGGGTTTGTCCACCGCTCCGGTTGGGAGCTGCAGCTCGATGCGAAACTTCGACACTTTGGGGCCGGAATCGTTTCGGAGGAGGATCTGCAACTCGTTCTCCGAGCGCTCCGTTTGCGGCGCGTCTCTCTGGATATCGACCTTGAGCGCGAGAGGCGGCTGACCAGGGTGTTTCATCGGCGATCAGGCGCGATCGGGAGGGCCGCCCGCGCGTTCTCAGTACCGTCACGTGAAGGCGCGGAGCGGAGGTGTGTTTTTCGTCGATCAATCACGTGGCTTGAGTATTCCGGTACGGAACACGGGAGACGCTTTGCCATCGCGGATCTCTACACCTGCTCACCGGGGCGGAACTGTACGCCAGCGTACGGATCTCTGGGCCGAACGTCCACAGACCTATTTCGGTTCCTACTCATGAAGAACCTCGTGGACGAACGTGATCGCGATCGAGCCTTCGCCCACGGCCGAAGCGACGCGTTTGATGTTGCCCCGGCGCACGTCCCCGACCGCGAACACCGCGGGAAGGCTCGTCTCGAGGAGATGCGGAGCCCGCGCCAGCGGCCAGTGCGCCGCGGCCAGGTCTTCTTCCGACAGATCCGGCCCGGTCTTGATGAACCCGTTCTCGTCGAGCGCAATGCAGCCGGCGAGCCAGCTCGTGCTCGGAACCG
>DATNMZ010000178.1:0-4942 GCA_035602095.1 Thermoanaerobaculia bacterium | reverse complement strand
GCGGGATGCGGCCGGCGACCGCATCCCGGCCGTCGTCGTCGAGCCGGAGCTGCTCGGGTCCGTCTTCGGGGAGGACGTGGAGGATCGAACCCTGGTGCGCCTCTCCGACCTCCCTCGAACCCTCACGGACGCGATCCTCGTGACGGAAGACCGCGACTTCTACCGCCATGCGGGCGTCTCGATCAAGCGCACTTTCGGCGCGGTTTTCTCGAACTTGAAGGGCGGCGCAAAACAGGGAGGGTCGACCCTGACGCAGCAGCTCGTCAAGAACCTGTACCTGTCGCCCGAGCGAACGATCAAGCGGAAGGCGACCGAGGCGATCCTCGCGATCATCCTCGATGCGCGGTACTCGAAGGACGAGATCTTCGAGGCGTACCTGAACGAAATCTACCTCGGGCGCGAGGGGTCGATCGCGATCACCGGAGTGGGGGAGGCGGCGCGGCACTATTTCGGGAAGGAGGCGGCGGACTTGGATCTGGCGGAGTCGGCGACCCTGGCGGCGATCATCAAGGCCCCGAACGTCTATTCGCCGCTGCGGAACCCGGCGCGCGCGCTCCAGCGCCGCGACCTCGTGCTGCGGATGATGCGCGAGGAAAGGAAGATCGACGAGAAATCTCTGCAGCGTGCGCTCGCTCAGCCGCTCCAGCCCGTCTCGCGGAGCGCGTTCCGGACGAAGGCGCCGCACTTCGTCGATTTCGTCAAGGGAGAGCTCGCCGACCGCTACGGCGAGAAGCTGAAGACCGAAGGGCTCCAGATCTACACGACGCTGGACGTCGATCTCCAGCAGGCGGGTCAGCGCGCCGTGACGGACGGCCTCGCCGCGCTCGAGAAGAGATACCGGCGGCTTTCCGAAGCGGCGAAACATGCGCCGCTTCAGGGGGCGCTCATCTTCCTCGAGCCCCAGACGGGGGCCGTGCGGGTCCTGGTCGGCGGACGGGATTATCGCCGGTCCCAGTTCAACCGCGTCACGCAGGCGCACCGCCAGCCGGGCTCGCTCTTCAAGCCGTTCGTTTACCTGGCGGCGTTCGCGCGACGCGACGTTCCGAAGCCCGTGACGCCGGCGACGATCTTCGAAGACTCTCCCATAACGGTCGTGTGGGACCGGGGCCAGTCGGCGCAGGAGTGGACGCCGAAAAACTACGACAACGCCTTCCGAGGCTCCCTGTCGGCGCGGCAGGCGCTCGAGCAGTCGATCAACATCCCGACGGTGCGCGCCGCGCTCGCGGCCGGTCTCCCGACCGTCCTCGCGACGGCCCGGGCCGCCGGCATCGGGTCGCGGTTGCGCCCCTATCCCTCGATCGCGCTCGGCGCGTTCGAGATTTCACCGATGGAGATCGCTTCCGCCTATTCGGTGTTCGCCAACAGCGGGGTGCGGGTGGAACCGAACGCGATCGTGGGCGTGATGACCTCGGACGGCACCGTGCTCGATCGCAAGGAGACGGCCCTGACGCCCGCGCTCCCGGCCGACGCGGTCTTTCTGGTCGACTCCCTGATGCGGGGCGCCGTCGACCGCGGCACCGGGGCGGGGGCGCGGTCCGGCGGCGTGCGCGGCGTCCTCGCGGGCAAGACCGGGACAACGAACGACGGCCGGGACGCCTGGTTCGTCGGTTTCTCCCCACGGTTCCTGGCCGCCGTCTGGGTCGGTTACGACGACAACCGGGCCGTGCACCTCTCGGGGTCCCAGGGGGCCGTTCCGCTCTTCGCCGACTTCACGCGGTCCATCCCGCCGCAGGCGTTCGCGGAGAACTTTCCCGTCCCGTCCGACATCGTCACGGCGAACATCGATCCGGGCACGGGTTATCTCGCGACGGTGAACTGCCCGCGACACATGACCGAGGTCTTCATCTCCGGCACGGCCCCGACGGTCGAGTGTCCGGTCCACGCGTACGGGACGCAGTCCGCCTTCGGCGAGCTCTTCTCCAGCCAGTGACCTCGGGAATCCTAAAAACGACATCATCGGTTGAGGCATTGGCTGTTCGTTTCCCGATTCCGTTTCCCGTTTCCCGACTCCCGTTTCCGTTTCCCGTTTCCCGTTTCCCGTTTCACGCCCGGTATAAACTGATTCGTTCGCGAAAACGACTCGAAGCGTTCACCCGTATCCTCCAACTCCGGGAGTCGTCGCCTAAATGCGAGTTCCAGCCTCCTCCTCCCCTCCGATCCGCATCCGCGGCGCGCGCACACACAACCTGAAGGACATCTCGGTTTCCATCCCGACGGGCCGGCTGACCGTCATCACGGGGGTCTCCGGGTCCGGGAAGTCCTCGCTCGCCTTCGACACGCTGTACGCGGAGGGGCAGCGCCGCTATGCCGAGTCCCTCTCCACCTACGCCCGCCAGTTCTTGGAAAGGCTCGACCGGCCCGACGTGGACTCCATCGAGCCGGTCCCGCCGGCGATCGCGCTCGAGCAGAAGAACGGGGTGCGAAACGCACGGTCGACAGTCGGGACGCAGACGGAGATTCACGATTCCCTTCGGCTCCTGTTCGCCCATGGCGGGACGACGTTCTGCCCGGCGTGCGGCGTCCCGGCCGTCCCGGGCGGGGTCGATCGCGCCGTCGACGAGCTCTTGAGCGCGGAGAGCGGCGCCCGCGTGGTCCTGGCGGCCCCGATCGCGTGGGAGGCGCGCGGGCCGGGCGGCAAGCGGCGCCGCGAGAGAGAGTCTCGATTGCGCGTCGACGAGTTGAAACGCGCCGGCTTCTTCCGGGCCCTCTCTCCCGCGGGGGAGACCGTCGAGATCGGGGACGACGTCTCGCCCCTTCTCGACGCCGAAGGAAAGCTCTCGATCGTCGTGGGACGGTTCGTGGTCCGCCCCGAATCGCGCCCCGAGATCGCCGCGGCGGTGGACACGGGCTTCGCGATGGCGGGATGCCTCACGGCGCGTTTCGACGAGCGCTCCCGGACCTTCCGACGCGGTCTCCACTGCCCTCGCTGCGGGATCGATTTCCGCGACCCGACGCCGGCGCTGTTTGCGTTCAACTCCCCCCTCGGCGCCTGTTCGGCGTGCCAGGGGTTCGGGCGCGTGATCGGCGTGGACCTCGCCAAGGTCGTTCCCGACCCCGGGATGGCGCTTTCCGACCGGCCGATCGCGCCGTGGAACACTCCCGCCTACGAATCGGCTTACGACGATCTGTTCCGAGCCTGCCGGCGCTACTCCGTGCGGACGGACATCGCCGTGGAACGGCTCTCCGCGCACGAGCGCGAGGTCGTCTACCGGGGGCGCGGGGAGTTTTACGGAATCCACGGTTTCTTCGAATGGCTCGAGACGAAGCGTTACAAGATCCATGTCCGGGTCCTCCTCGCGAGGTACCGGGCCTACACGCTCTGCCCCGAGTGCCGGGGCGCGCGGCTGTGCGCGCCGGCTCTCTCCGTGCGCTTTCGCGACCGCACGATTGCCGAGCTGGCGGAGATGCCGCTGTCGGATCTTCAGCGGTGGTTCGAGGGGCTCGTTCTGACCGGATCGGAGGAGGCCCGGCTCGCCTCCGTCCTGGCGGAATTGAGGGCCCGCGTGCGGTACATGAACGACGTCGGCCTCGAGTACCTGACGCTCTCCCGCGCCGCCCGAACGTTGTCCGGAGGCGAGGCACAGCGAATCGGCCTCGCTTCCGCGCTCGGCGGCGCTTTGACCGGCACTCTCTATGTCCTGGACGAGCCGACCATCGGCCTGCACGCCGCCGATACGCGGCGGCTCCTCGGGATCCTGCGGCGCCTGGCAGAGCGCGGCAACACCGTCGTCCTCGTCGAGCACGATCCGGAGGTCATCGAGTCCGCGGACCACATCATCGATCTCGGGCCCGGCGCCGGGAGTCTCGGCGGCCGGCTGCTCTTCGAGGGCACGCCCCGGTCCCTCGCGCGCGTGCGCTCGTCCGCAACGGGGGCCGAGCTCGCGCGCCGGCAGGCGGCCTCGCAGCGCCCGGCGGCGGGCGGGGCGCCCGAGGCGCCGCGCACGGGGGGCCGGATCGTGGCGTTCCGGCGCGCGGAGGGCGCGATCACCGTCGTCGGGGCCCGGGAGCACAACCTCCGCAATTTGACGGTCCGGTTCCCGCTCGGCCGCCTGGTCTGTATTTCCGGCGTTTCCGGCTCGGGCAAGTCGACGCTCGTCCGCGACGTCCTCTACAACTCCTACGCCCGCCGGGTGAAGGGGATCGTCTCCTGCGACGTGGGCGAGCACGACCGCGTGGAGGGCCTCGAGTCGCTGTGGGACCTCCAGTTCGTGGACCAGAGCCCGCTCGGCCGATCCGCGCGGTCGAACCCGGTCACGTACATGAAGGCGTGGGATGACATCCGGCAGCTTTTCGCAAAGAGCGGGCGTGCAATCTCCCGGCGGATCACCGCCCGGGACTTCTCGTTCAACTCGGCCGGCGGCCGGTGCGAGGCGTGCAAGGGCACCGGCTGGCAGACGATCGACATGCAGTTCCTGGCGGACGTGACGGTTCGCTGCGAGGCGTGCGACGGACAGCGCTTCCAGAGCCGCGTTCTGTCCGTCCGCTACCGGGGGAAAAGCATCGGCGACGTTCTCGACATGACGGTGTCCGACGCCGGACGGTTTTTTGCGGAAGAGCCGCGCATCGGCAAGCGCCTGGCGCCTCTCGTCGAGGTCGGTCTCGGCTACGTGAAGCTCGGCCAGCCGACGGCCACGCTCTCCGGAGGCGAGGCGCAGCGGTTGAAGCTCGCGTCGTTCCTGGAGATCCGGCCGGCGACGACCCGGGGCACTCTCTTCCTCTTCGACGAGCCCACCACGGGGCTCCACGCGCTGGATGTCGAGCGGCTCTTGAAGACCCTCCGCCGCCTGATCTCGCTCGGGCACTCCGTCATCGCCATCGAGCATCACCTCCAGTTCCTCGCTTCCTCCGACTGGATCGTCGATCTCGGTCCGGGGGGCGGCCGCAATGGCGGCCAGATCGTCGCGGAGGGATCGCCGGAAGAGATTCGCCGATCGCCCGGGAG
>DATNMZ010000177.1:0-2776 GCA_035602095.1 Thermoanaerobaculia bacterium | reverse complement strand
TCGAAATCACCCGATCACCGGATCACCCGATCACCCGATTGCTGATAGACCGCTTCCCTTGATCGATTACGTTCCCGCGGATAAGCTGCCCGGCTCGAACTTATGAGCGACGCCCCCGACTACAAAAACACCCTGAACCTGCCCCGGACCTCCTTCCCCATGAGGGCGGACCTGGCCCGGCGGGAGCCCGAGCGCGTCGCGGCGTGGACAGCGATGGGGCTCGAGGGGAAGATCCGCGCCGCAGCGAAAGGCCGCCCGCGCTTCATCCTCCACGACGGCCCGCCCTACGCCAACGGCAACATCCACATCGGCCACGCGCTGAACAAGATTCTGAAGGACCTCGTCGTCCGGAGCCGGACGATGCTGGGCTTCGACGCCCCCTACGTCCCCGGCTGGGATTGCCACGGGCTCCCGATCGAGAAGCAGGTCGACAAGAAGCTCGGATCGAAGAAGCGCGAGATGGACGCCCTCGCCATCCGCCAGGCGTGCCGCGATTACGCCACCCGGTTCATCGACGTCCAGCGGGAGGAGTTCCGCCGCCTTCTCGTCGGGGGAGCGTGGGACCGGCCTTACACGACGATGACGCCTTCGTACGAGGCCGAGATCGCCCGGACCTTCGGCGACTTCTATCAGAAGGATCTCGTCACTCAGGCTTTGAAGTCCGTTCGCTGGTGCTTCACGGACCAGACGGCCCTCGCCGAAGCCGAGCTCGAGTACGAGGAGCGGACGGACACCGCGATCTGGGTGCGGATGCCCTTTGAGAGCCGGGAAAAGGTCCTGGCTGCTTTTGGAAATCCCAACCTCCTCCCCCCCTATGAGAAGGCGGACGTGTTCGCGGTCATCTGGACGACCACGCCGTGGACGATTCCGTCAAACCTCGCGATCGCCGTGCACCCGAAGGAAACCTATGCTCTCTGGGCGGTCGGCGGCCGCCTCCTCGTGGTGGCGAAGGTGCTGCTTCCGGCAGTATCCAAAGTGCTCGGAGACCCGCCGGGGACGGCCGTGGTCGGAGAAGCTCCGGGGCAGGCGCTCGTCGGCCTTCGGTATCGCCATCCCCTTTCCGCCGAGATGCGCGGCGAGCTGACGCCCGAGGAGGCGAGCCGCTCGTTCCGGATCGTGCCGGGAGACTACGTGACGATGGATACGGGCACCGGGCTCGTCCACACGGCGCCCGGGCACGGCGAGGACGATTTCGCGACCGGCAAGCGGGAAGGCCTCCCGATCCTCTCCCCCGTCGACGAGGCGGGCCGATACACGACCGTCGCGAAGTACCGGGGCAAGAAAGTCCTCGAAGCGAACCCCGAGATCGTCGCGGACCTCGAGGCCGCCGGAGCGCTGATCCATGCCGACGCCGGATTCCGGCACGACTACCCGCACTGCTGGCGATGCAAGAAGCCGGTCATCTTCCGCGCGACCGTCCAGTGGTTCGTGCGCCTGGACGGCGGCGGCACGGACGTACGGCAGGCCGCGCTCGACGCGATTCCGAAGGTGCGATGGTTCCCCGCCTGGGGGCAACAGCGGATCGCGGGGATGGTCGAGAGCCGGCACGAGTGGGTGATCTCGCGCCAGCGCCGATGGGGGTCGCCGATCACGCTGCTCTACGCCATGCGCGACGGCGAGCGGCGCGAAGTCTACCCGTGGAAGGACTCCCCCGACGAGCAGCGGCGCTTCTTCGAGCGCGTCGCCGCAATCTTCCAGACCGAGGGCGGGGACGCATGGTACGCGCGGCCGGCGGAGGATTTCCTGCCGGAAGGGGCCGACCGCCGCGGCGTTGCCGAGTTCCAGAAAGAAACCGACATCCTGGACGTCTGGTTCGATTCCGGAGTCTCGCACCGCGCGGTTCTGCGTTCCGGCGAGTGGCCGGAGCTCCTGGTGGAGCGCCCGGGCCCCCCTGCCGATCTTTACCTCGAGGGGCATGACCAGCATCGGGGCTGGTTCCAGTCGTCCCTGTTGACGTCGGTCGCGATCTTCGGCGAGGCGCCGTTCCGTGGAGTCATCACGCACGGGTTCACCCTCGACGTCGATGCCCGCAAGATGTCGAAATCGATCGGGAACGCCATCGCACCGCAGGACATCATCCAGAAGTACGGCGCGGACATTCTGCGGCTGTGGGTCGTGTCCGTGGACTATCGGGAAGACCAGTCGATCTCCGAAGAGATCCTCTCCCGGTGCGCCGAGGCGTATCGCAAGATCCGGAACACGGAACGTTTCCTGATCTCGAACCTGTACGATTTCGACCCGGCGGCCGACGCGGTCTCGACGGCGCGGCTGCTCCCGCTCGACCGCGAGATCCTGGTCCGGGCAAGCCGGCTCGCCCGGCGGCTGGCCGACGCGTACGAGGCGTACGACTTCCACGTGATCTACCACGCCCTCGTCAACTTCTGCGCGACCGACCTCTCGGCCTTCTATCTCGACGTGATCAAGGACCGGCTCTACGCGTCCGCCCCCGGCTCCTGGGAGCGCCGCTCGGCGCAGACGGCCCTGTTCCGGGTCGCCCGTGCGCTCGCGACGCTCTCGGCGCCCGTCCTCCCCTTCACCTCCGAAGAGGTCTGGGACGCCCTCCCCGGCGTGAAGGAAGAATCCGTCCACCTCGCGCGTTTCGAGACACTGGACGATCTGGCCGGAGACTCCCCTGCCGCCGCAGCGTGGGAGCGGCTGACGGCGTTGCGGGAGGAGGTTGCGATTCTGCTCGAGGCCGCGCGGAGAGAAAAGGTAATCGGCTCCTCGCTCGAGGGGGGAGTCTCTTTGACGGCCGACGCCGCGCTCGACGCCGACC
>DATNMZ010000176.1:0-2387 GCA_035602095.1 Thermoanaerobaculia bacterium | reverse complement strand
GCAAAAGGCCGTCCACCAGGAGGTTGCGGCGGCGCGGGGCCGTCTGCGGCGTTGCCGCTCCTCGACGATGCGACGGCATCGCCTGCGTCGCGTCGCCTTGCATCCGACCCCGCGGCGCTCGCAACGCCGCCTCACACCCTTTTTCAGCAACCTGCTAGCAGCTCTCGGGCGCCGCGACCGGACAGTGTTAACTCTCCCTCCGGTAGATGTCGGGATCCGCGATCTCCATCCAGCGCTCCGGCTGCGCGAGCGCAACGAAGCCGACCTTGCGGTAGAGCGGGTGCGCGTCCCGCGTCGCGAGCATCCAGCGGCGCAGTTTCTGAAGCTGCGGATGGGCTCGAATCGTCTCCATCATCCAGAGCGCCAGTCCCCGGCCGCGGTACTCCTCGAGGACGTAGACGTCGGCAAGGTAGGCGAAAGTGGCGCGGTCGGTCACCACGCGGGCGAACCCGATCTGGCGAGCGCCCTCGAAGAGGCCGAAGGAGAGCGAGCCCTCGATCGCGCGGTCGACGACGGATCGGGGGACCCCGCCAGCCCAATACGAGGTCGTCAGGAAAGCGGTAATCGCGGCGCGATCGAGCCGCGACGGGTCCGTCGAGATCGTGAACTTTCCGCGCCGCCATTGCCTCGGAGCCTTCGGCCGGCGGCGGGCGACGCGGGTCATGAACCCGCCCTCGCCGCGGCGCGGATGTCCGGCACCTCCAGAACCCGCACGCCCGCCGGCGGATTTTCGACCGCCGCGACGAGGGCGCGGACCATCGCCGGCAGTCGGACGAGGCCGAGCCGCCGCGCCGCATCGCGGGTCGAGGGGATTTTTTCGAGCAGCCAGTAGGCCGGCACGAGCGCGGCCGGCCAGCGATGGCCCGGCCCGAGCACGTACCACGGGCGGAGAAAGGTCGCGGCGATTCCCGTCTCCCGCACGATCCTTTCCCCCTCGGCGCGGACCTCCTGGTATTCCTTCATCACCGGCGCGGGCCGTGCGACGCTCACGTAAACGAAGTGCCGGACGCCGCTCGCGGCCGCCGCCTCCGCGGAAGCCCGCACGGAGGCGAGGTCCACAGTGCGGAACTGCGCCGCCTTCGCGGGGGAGGGATGGGCGACGCCCACGAGCTGGACGAAGGTGTCGCAGGGCGGAACGCGCGGCGCGAATGTCGCCGCGTCGAGCGCGTCGCCGGCCACTCTCTCGCACGCTTCCGGGAGCTTTCCTTCCGAGCCCGGCCGCGCGAGCGCGCGGACCCGGTGCCCCCGCGCGAGCAGAGCCGGGATCAGGCGCCGGCCGACGTAGCCGGTGCCTCCCGCGGCGAAGACGAACCGGGGCGCCGTCAATTCAGACACGTCAGTCTCGCTGCGAGGTTACATGGAGGGGCAAGGGCTTTGCACTGTCCCCGGGCGGCGGATCAGGAGGCACCGATGGACGTGAGCCTCGCTCCCAGGAAACTCAAGCGCTACAAGGACATCGCCTGGCTGCTCATCAAGTATGGGCGTTCGGATCTCGCGAGCGGCCTCGGCCCCGACGCGGACCTGGCCCCGGAGGACCGCCCGGCGCCGGGCGCGCTCGCCGAAGAGCTCGCGAGCGATCTCGAACGACTCGGGCCTGCCTACATCAAGCTCGGCCAGATTCTGTCGACACGGGGAGATTTTCTGCCGCCCGCGTATGTCCAGGCTCTCGCCCGCCTCCAGGATCGTGTCGAGCCCTTCCCCTTCGGCGAAGTCGAGCGAATCCTCGCCGAGGAGCTCGGCGTTCGGATCTCGAAGGCTTTCGCGGAGTTCGAAGCCGAGCCGCTCGCCGCCGCCTCGCTCGGCCAGGTCCACCGGGCGCGCCTGCGCGATGGCCGGGAGGTCGCGGTCAAGGTGCAGCGCCCGAACATCCGGGAGGCGATGGCCGACGATCTCGAGGCGTTCACCGAGGTCGGCCGCTTCCTCGACCGCCACTCGGAATTCGCCGAGGTCTTCGAGTTCGAGAAGATGGTCGAGGAGTTCAAGCGGACTCTCATCCAGGAGCTCGACTACCGCAAGGAGGCCGCCAACCTCGTGGCGCTCGGCGCGAACCTGACCGAATTTCCGGCGATCTTCGTCCCACAGCCGGTTCCCGATTTCACGACGGCGCGCGTCCTGACGATGGACTACGTGACGGGGAAGAAGGTCACCGCTCTGGGGCCGGTCGAGCGGATCGATCTCGACGGCGCCGAGCTCGCGGAACAGCTCCTCCGGGCTTACCTCAAGCAGATCCTGATCGACGGCTTCTTTCATGCCGACCCCCATCCGGGCAATGTCTTCATCACCGACGACCACCGGATCGCGCTGCTCGATCTCGGCATGGTCGCGCGGATCGCTCCCGCGCTCCAGGAGAAGATGTTGAAGCTGGTTCTCGCCGTTTCCGAGGGCAA
>DATNMZ010000175.1:0-11738 GCA_035602095.1 Thermoanaerobaculia bacterium | reverse complement strand
AGACCTGTACGTCGTCCTCACGGTCGCGGAGCACGAAATCTTCACGCGCGAGGGGGACGACGTCGTTCTCTCCCTGGACGTCCCGTACCCGACTCTCGTCCTCGGAGGCGAGATGACGGTCGCAACGCTCGAGGAGCCCGAGTCGGTCTTGATCCCGGCGGGCACGCGGATCGGTACGGAGATTCGCCTCCGCGGCAAGGGCTTCGGCCGCCTGGGACAGCGGGGCCGGGGCGATCTCGTCGTCCGCGCCTCGGTCCTCGTGCCCGAGTCCCCCTCCGGGGAGGAGACGGAGCTCTTGCGCCGATACGCGGAAGTGATCGGAGCGCCGCTGACAGACCGAAGCGTGCTCGGGAAGGCGAAGAAGATCTTCAAGTAAGGTGTCAGGTGTCAGGTGTCAGGTGTCAGTTTTCGTATTGAAACTGAGAACTGAAAACTGAGAACTGATAACTGAAAACTGACAACCACTCTCGTGCCCCGGCCTCTCTTCTCCCGCCTGACCGTCCCGCGCAAGGGCAGGGACGACCTTCTGGTCGGGCTCCTCTCCCTCCATGGCCCGCTCGGGTTCTCCGAAGAGGGCCGCGATCTCGTGGCCTGCTTTCGCGAGGCGGCGCAGGCGCGCGCGGCGGCCCTCGCCCTCTCCGGGCAGGGCATTCGCGCGGAAATCGTCACGGACATCGTGGAGGAGGATCCGCTCGAGGCGTTTCGGGCCGCCTCGCGGCCGTTTACGGTCGGCGATCGGTTCTGGATCGATCCCGGGGATCCGTCCGATGCGTCGGCGCCCTCCGGCCGGATCGCCCTTCGCCTCCCCGCATCGCGCGCGTTCGGGACCGGAGGGCACGAATCGACCCGGCTCGCCCTCCTGTCGCTCGCGGCCGAGCCACCGGAAGGGATCGCGGTGCTCGACGTCGGGACCGGGTCGGGCGTTCTCGCGCTCGCCGCGGCCGCGCTCGGAGCCTCGCGCGCGATCGCGTACGACTCCGACGCCGACGCGGTCTTCGTGGCGCGGGAAAATCTCCGGCGGCACGCTTTCGGCGAACGCGTCTGCCTGGCGGTCGCGCCCGCCTCGGCGATCCGCGGCGTGTTTCCTCTGGTTGTGGCCAACATGCTGCCGGAGGAGTTCTTCGCGGTCCGGCGGGAGGTGCTCGCCTGTATCGCCCCGGGGGGGAGACTGATCCTCTCGGGCGTGCCGCGCGAGCGGGAAGAGGAGGTGGTCGACCGCGTTCGGTCGCGGCGTTTCGCGCTCGCCGGCCGGCGGGTCGAGAACGAATGGGCGTGCGTATGCCTCGACCGCGTTTCATAGTTTCCTCTCTGCCGGCGGAGGGCGGCAGCGCGGACCTTTCGGACGAGGAGGCCGCGCACGCCCGTGCCCGGCGGCTCTCCGTCGGGGATCCAGTCGTGCTGATCGACGGCAGCGGCGCGGAGGCAGACGGCGAGATCTCCCTCCTCGGCCGGTCCGGCGCGCAGGTAACGGTTTCCACCGTGCGAGCGGCGGGAGAGGCGGGCCTGGAGATCTGGCTGGGTGTCGCGGCGGTGCGGTCCGAGCGGCTCTCGTGGATCGCGGAGAAATCGGGAGAGCTCGGCGTCGCGCGCTTCACACTCATCCGATCCGGCCGGACGCAGTTCGACCGCGCCGGAGCGGCGGCGCTCTCGCGTCTCGAGCGCCTCGTTCGCGAGGCGGCGAAGCAGTCCGGGGGCACGCGCTGGCCCAGGTGCGAGGGACCGCTCGATCTCGGTCGTGCTCTCCACGACGCGCCGGGCGCCGCCCGCTTCTTCGTCGATTTTTCGGGCGACGCGGTTCCGGCCCGGCTTGCGGCGCGATCGGCCGCGATCCTCGTCGGCCCGGAAGGAGGTTGGACCGGGCCGGAACGCGACGCGGCGAGGAAGGCGGGATGGAGCGTCGTCGGCCTTCCCGCCGCGACGCTGCGAACGGAGACCGCGGCCATCGCCGCCGTGATTCTCGTCCGGGCGGCGATGACGCGACAGGTGACAGGGGACAGGTGACAGGTGTCGGCCGGAAGTCGAAAGCAGCTTCCGTCGCCAGCGCGCTTGAGCGATAATCTCGCGAGCCCGCCGCGATCTCGACGACACCCCGGAGGTTGAGCGATGTCCTACGAAGAGGTGAAGAAGGTCTGGATGAACGGCGAGCTGGTCGATTTCGCCGACGCGAAGATCCACGCGTTTTCCCACGTCCTTCACTACGGCTCGGGAATGTTCGAAGGGGCGCGCGTCTACAAGACGAAGGCAGGCAGCGCCGCCTTCCGCCTGGACGAGCACATCGACCGGATGTACCACTCCTGCAAGGTCTATCGGATGGAGGTCCCGTACAGCCGGGAACGGTTCAAAGAGGCGATCTTCGAGACGATCCACGCCAACGGCTTCGAGGAGTGCTACATCCGGCCCGTGGTGTACCGCGGGCTGGGGGCTCTCGGCGTGAACCCTTTCCGCAGCCCCGTCGAGGTGTTGATCGCCGTCTGGCGCTGGGGGAAGTACCTCGGGGAAGAAGCAATCGAGAACGGCGTCGACGTGTGCGTTTCATCGTGGAACCGCATGGCCCCGAACACGTTCCCGGCGATGGCGAAGGCGACCGGCAATTACTTGAACTCCGCTCTCATCAAGATGGAGGCGATCACGAACGGTTACACGGAGGGCATTGCTCTCGACAACGCGGGCCGGATCTCGGAGGGGAGCGGCGAGAACATTTTTCTCGTGTACCGCGGCCGGATCCTGACGCCCCCTCTCGCGGGAACGATTCTCCCGGGAATCACCCGGGATTCGATCATGACGCTCGCCCGCGACGCCGGGTACACGGTCGTCGAGCAGCAAATCGCGCGGGAAATGCTCTACATCGCCGACGAGGTCTTCTTCACCGGGACAGCGGCCGAGGTGACGCCGATCCGGTCGGTGGACCGCATCCCGGTGGGCAACGGCGCCCGCGGGCCCGTGACGGAACGGCTTCAGAAGGAGTTCTTCGGCCTTCTCAAAGGAGAGCGGGACGACCCGTACGGATGGCTGATGCCCGTGCCGGTGCCGGTGGAAGCGCCGTTTCAGAGTTGAACGAGATCGCGGCTAACGGTTCAGAGAGAAAAGGTTAGTCACCGCCCCGGACCTCTCCGCGGGCTCCCGGGATTGCGACTTCCTGCTCGAGATCCTTCCCTTCGTCGCGCAACCGGCGTACCCTAGATGGCAAAAGAGGCCAATCCATGCACATCAACGATCTCCTGAAGATCGCCGTCGAGCGCAAGGCGTCGGATCTGCACTTAAAAGTCAGCGCGTTCCCCGTTCTCCGGGTGGACGGCGTGCTCACGCCATTGACGGACATCCGGCGGCTCATGCAGGAGGACACCATCGCGATGGCGTTCTCCATCATGTCGGCGCGGCAGAAGGAGAAGTTCAAGAACGACTTCGAGATCGACATCGCGTATTCCGTCCCCAACCTCGGCCGGTTCCGGTGCAACATCTTCCAGCAGCGGGGCACCGTCGGCCTGGTCCTCCGGGTCATTCCCGCCCGCATCTTGAACGTCCGCGAGCTTCTCCTTCCCCCGGTCATGGAGAAGATCTGCATGGAGCAGCGGGGATTGGTCCTCTGCACGGGGACGACGGGTTCGGGCAAATCGACGTCGCTCGCCGCCATGATCGACCACATCAACACGACCCGGAACGAGCACATCATGACGATCGAGGACCCGATCGAGTTCCTTCACCGCGACAAGAAGTCGATCATCAACCAGCGCGAGGTCGAGGTGGACACCAAGGGGTTCGGCGTCGCCCTCCGCAGCGCCCTCCGTCAGGATCCGGACGTGATCCTCGTCGGCGAAATGCGCGACTACGAGACGATCGAGACCGCCCTGACGGCGGCCGAGACCGGACACCTGGTGTTCTCGACGCTGCACACCCTGGATGCCACGGAAACGGTGAACCGGATCATTTCGGTCTTTCCGCCGCACCAGCAGAAACAGATCCGCCTCCAGCTCGGGGCCGTGCTGAAAGCGGTCATCTCGCTGCGCCTGATGCCGCGCGCCGATGGCCTCGGCCGCGTCCCGGCCGCCGAAATCCTGATCCGCACGGCTTACGTACGCGAGTGCATCGAGAACAAGGAAAAGACGAAGCTCATCAAGGACGCGATCCAGGCCGGCACTTCGCAGTACGGCATGCAGACCTTCGACCAGTCCCTCTACCAGCTCTACAAGACGGGGCTCATCACCCTCGAAGAGGCCTTGAAGCGCGCGACGAACCCGAACGAGTTCAAGCTGAAAATTCAGGGGATCCAGTCGACCGCGGACCTCGCCCGCGAGGAGATGGATTCCGAGCTCGAAGCGCCGACCGATTTCAACCCGGTCGCCGAAGAGGAGAGTCCGTTCGACTTCAGCCGGCAAGGCAACCCCGGGCACGGACGCTGACCGGGCGGGAAACGGGAGACGGGAAACGGGAGACTGTCGAGGCTCGAGACCCCTTTTCGGTTCTCTCCGCTCGCTAGAACGTGCGCTTCCGCAAGCCGAAGACTCCCCCGGATCCCGCCTCTCCCGCGGGGATCCGCTCGGCCGCTCTCCGCCTCCTCGGGGTCCGGGCCCGCGGCTCGAACGATCTGGCTCGAACCCTCGAGCGCCGCGGCTACGAGCGCGCCGCGGTCGAGGAGGCGCTCGGACGCCTGGTGGTCGAAGGCTGGCTCGACGACCTGGCCGCGGCGCGCTCGATCGTGAAGAGCCGCGTCGGGCGCTACGGGAAGGCGCGAATTGCCCGGGAGCTCTCGGTGCTCGGCTTCTCGAAGGAGGTTTCGGCGGCGGCTCTCGTCGACGCGGCTGGCGCGGCGGAAGCGAAGGCCCTCTCCACGGCTTTTGAGAAGCTGTGGCGGCGCAGCGAGGGAATCGATCCGGCCGCCCGCCGGCGGCGCGTCGCGGGCGCGCTCTCGCGGAAGGGTTTCGCGGCCGAGGCGATCTCTGCGATGATGCAGGGCTCGCATGAAGAAGACGAAATGGACCTCGGCTGAAGTCCGCGAACGGTTCCTGAAGTACTTCGAGGATCGCGGGCACCGGCGCGTGCCGTCCTCGTCTCTCATTCCCGCGGAAGACCCGACGCTTCTCTTTACGAACGCCGGGATGAACCAGTTCAAGGACGTCTTCACCGGCCGGGAGAAGCGGGACTACAGCCGGGCGACGAGCTCGCAGAAGTGCCTCCGCGCGGGTGGAAAGCACAACGACCTCGACAACGTCGGCTACACCGGGCGCCACCAGACCTTCTTCGAGATGCTCGGCAACTTCTCGTTCGGGGACTACTTCAAGAAGGAAGCGATCGCTTACGCGTGGGAGCTCGTAACGTCTCCCGAGAAGGGATACGGCCTCGATCCGGCGCGCCTCTGGGCGACGGTCTACACCGACGACGACGAGGCGGCGCGGCTGTGGGAAGAGTTCCTGCCGAAGGAGCGGATCCTGCGCTTCGGGGAGGACGAGAACTTCTGGTCCATGGGGGAGACGGGACCCTGCGGCCCCTGCAGCGAGCTGCACTACTACCAGGGAGCCGATCCGCGGGATCCCTCGAAGAACCGGCTCGACCTCGTCAACGGGGAAGGCGACACGACCATGGAGATCTGGAACCTCGTCTTCATGCAATACGAGCGCGACGCGTCGGGCGCCATGACCCCGCTCCCGAAACCCTCCGTCGACACCGGCGCGGGCCTCGAACGGATCACCGCCATTCTCCAGGGCGCGAACAACAATTTCGATACGGACCTCTTTCGCCCGATCCTGGAGCGGATCGAAGGCCTCACGGAGAAGAGGTACGCCGGGGGCATGGCGATCGCGGACGCTCCGTTCCGAGTCGTTGCGGACCACGTCCGCGCGGCGACGATGCTGATCGCCGACGGGGTCCTCCCTTCGAACGAGGGCCGGGGGTACGTCCTCCGGCGGATCATCCGCCGCGCGCTCCGCTACGCCCGCCGTCTCGAGGTCGACTTCGCGAAACCGTTCCTGGGCCAGCTCGTCGCCGGGGTCCAGACGGTCTTCCAGGGCGTCTATTTCTTCCCCGAGAAGCCAGGCGATGCCGAAAAAATCCGCGCCATCCGGAACACCCTCCAGGACGAGGAATCCCGGTTCGCGAAGACGATGTCCGTGGGCGCCGATCGGATTGGCGAAGAGCTCGAACGCTTGCGCCGCCGCGGGGAGACCGTCATTTCGGGCGACACGGTATTCCGCTTCTACGACACGTACGGAATTCCTCTCGAGATCATCGAAGAGATCGCGGGCGACGAGGGAGTCTCGATCGACCGTTCGGGCTTCGACGCACAGCTCGAGCGCCAGCGCAAGTCCTCCCGTGCCTCCGCGAAGTTCGATGCCTCCGACGGTTCCGTTTTCGAACGGCTCAACCTGCCCGAGGCGCATTCGGAATTCCGCGGGTATCCGGAACAGGACTTCGTTTCCCTGGCGGGCGCCACCGTCGTGGGACTCGTGCGCGAGGGAGCGGCCGCGACGGCGCTCAACGCGGGCGAGAGCGGAGAAGCGGTCAGCGACCGCACGATCTTCTACCCCGAAGGGGGCGGACAGGTCGCCGACACGGGACTCTGGAAGTGGGACGGCGGAGAAGCGCAGGTCGAGGATGTCCGGCGCCCCGCGCCGGGCCTCATCGCCCACCGCGTTCGAGTCTCGAAAGGCCGCCTCGAAGTCGGATCTCGCGTCGACATGGAAATACCGGAGTGGACACGCCGCCGGACCCAGGCCAACCACACCGGAACCCATCTCCTGCACGCCGCGCTGCGCCAGGTGCTCGGACCGTCCGCGCGCCAGATGGGCTCGCTCGTGGCACCCTCGCGACTCCGGTTCGACTATGCCGCTCCCGCCGCGCCGTCGCCGGAGCAGATCGCAGAGATCGAGCGCCTCGTGAACGAGACGATTCTCCGCGACGAGCCGGTGTCGAAGGAAGTCATGGCGATGGAGGACGCCCGCCAGCATGGCGCCGACATGTTCTTCGGAGAGAAATATGGCGAGCGGGTCCGCGTCGTCTCGGTGACCGGCGTCTCCGTCGAGCTCTGCGGCGGATGCCACGTCAACCGGACGGGCGAGATCGGGGCGTTCAAGGTGATCTCCGACAAGGGATTGGCCGCGGGCGTGCGCCGGCTCGAGGCCGTGACATCGCTCGGCGCGATCGAGCTGCTCCGGCAGGACGAGCAGATCCTCGGAGAGATCTCGGCCACCGCTCAGGCGCCTCGCGAGGCGCTCCTGGCGCGCTGGCAGGAGCGGGAAGAGCGGGTGCGAGCTCTCGAGCGGGAGGTGGCCTCTTTGAAGCTGAAACTCGCGTCGGGAGACGGCGGTTCCGCCGAGCAATCGACGGATGTGGACGGAGTGCGGATCCTGACGAGGATCGCCGGCGGGCTCTCGATCCCCGAGTTGCGCAACCTGTCGGACACGCTGCGCTCGAGATTGAAGAGCGGGGTCGTCGTGGTCGGCACCGCCAACGAAGGGAAAACGGCGGTCGTGACGGCCGTCACGCCGGACCTGACCGCTCGCGTGCCGGCTTCGCGCGTCGCCGCGCGAATCGGCAAGGCGCTCGGCGGGAGCGGCGGCGGAAAGCCCGACCTCGCGCAGGCGGGCGGCAAGGACGAGGCGCTCTTGGCCGGCGCGCTGAAAGAGGCGGAGGCCGCCGTTCGCGATCTCCTCGCCGAAACCTCTTAAATACAGAAAAAGGACGAACTTGTCCCGGGCGGTCGGCCCCGGGCGCCGGATCTCCCGCGGGGGCTTCCCGCCGCGTCGGCGCGCCGCGGGCCAATCGGCTATAATCATTCGCTTCCAACAAGCTTCGACTCGACAGAATGAAACGACTTTTCCCGATCGCCCTCGGGGCGCTGCTTGCTCTTTCGAGCGCGGCGAGCGCCGCCGTGCGCGTCGGTATCAAGGATGGGAAGCGCTTCCTCTACAACGACGGCGCCTCCTCGGCGCCGCGCGAATCGATCCACGAGAGCGACACCTGGCTGGCGTCCCGGGTCGCGATCCCATCCCTGTACGACGGACTGATCACGTATGCGGCCGTCGGGGCCGCCGTCGATCCGAAGCTCGTCAAGACCGTGATGCTCATCGAGTCCGCGTTCAACCCGGCGGCGGTCTCCCGCAAAGGGGCACGGGGGCTGATGCAGCTGATGCCGGAAACCGCGGGCCAGTACGGCGTGCGGAATCCTTTCGACCCGGCCGAGAACATCTCGGGCGGAGCGCGACACCTCGCGTATCTGCTCGGCCTCTACCGCGGCGACGTCGAGAAGTCTCTCGCCGCTTACAACGCCGGCGAGGCCGCGGTGGCCCGGTACGGCGGCATTCCTCCCTACAACGAGACGCGCCTCTACGTGAGCAAAGGGCTGACGGCCTATTACGGCAAGCCGATGCCCGGCGGGGGACTCGACCAGGCCCGGGCGAAGCGGGGCAGGCCGGTGCGCGTGACCCGGGACAAGCGTAACCGTCCGCTGATCACGACCGAGCTCTCCGCTCGCTCCGCCCTGCGCAGTTAGGCGGGGAGGGAGCAGTGTCGCGAGCGACGACGGGCGGCGTCTCTTCCGCGGAGCAGGGAGTCTTCTTCGTTCACATCGCCCGCGCGCGCCAGCACGTGCAGGAGGAACGCTACGACATCGCGCGCAAGGAGCTCGAGCTCGCGCAGCTTGCGCGGCCGCACGACGAAGACGTCCTGAACCTCCTCTCGGTCATCGAGTTCAAGCGCGGCTACTACCACGAGGCCGCCCAGGCCTCGCGCGCGCTCCTGAAGGACAACCCGAACTCACCCGTGCTGCACTCGAATCTCGGTCTCATCCTCTTCAAGGCGGGAGTCCTCGGCGAGGCCGAGGCGGAGCTCCAGCGGGCGATCGAGCTTCAGCCGGATCACGCCCGGAGCCATCTCTATCTGGGCCTCCTCCACCGGATGCGCGGCAAGCTCGGGCCCGCCCTCGAGCACCTGCGCCTTGCCGGGGCCAAGCGCGCGGTCGCGGAGATCGAGGAGGCGCTCGCAAACCCTCCGCGGCGACCGACGGGCTCGCTGCCCGCGCCGGAGCGGCCGACGCATCCCCCTTCGCCCCCGGACGATCGAGAGAACGCGATGTCCATGGCCTCGATCCTGAAGCTGGCCGAGCCTTTGCCGGCCCCGCCGCCGGCGGCGACTTCCGCCGTCCCGGGGAGCACGCCCTTCGTGGACGACTCCGGGCGAGTGCCGCCGCTGCCTTCGCCGCATGCGACCGATCGGGTTCGGACTCTCCGTGAGGGAGCTCCCCGGGAAGAGGTGACGCCGCCCGGCGAGGAGGCACCCGTCGCCCCGGACGCGCCGGACGCGCCGGACAGCACCTCGGCCGCGGGCGGGGACGCGGCCGAGCCGCATCCCCTCTTCCAGGTCCGCGAGGACGGCGGGCTCGAGGTGGCGTCGCGCGGAGTCGTCTTCGTCCGGAAGGGCTCGGTCGTCTGGTATAGCGGAAAGATACGGTTCTCTCCGGAGAGCGCGTTCCGGGGAACCCGTCTCGAGAAGCTCCTCCGGGCGGAGGGGCGTGGTCACCTCTTAGTCAGCGATCCGGGCCGGCGGGCCTTCCACCGGGACTTGAACCGGCAATCCCTCTTCCTGGAGGGAAGCCGCGTGCTCGCGCTCGATCACGGCCTCTCGTTCCGCCTCGAGCTGATCCACGACTTCCGGATGAACCGGCGCGTGGACGTCCTGAAGATCTTCGGACGGGGCAGTGTGGTCCTCTCCGTCGGGAATCAGCTTCTGTCGCATGACGTGTCGCCCGAGCTCCCCTTGAACGTGTCCTCGCGCGATCTGGTCGCGTGGATGGGGGAGCTCGTTCCTTCGGTGGTCGAAGACCGGTTCCTGGAAGAGGTCATGATGCCGGACATCGGCAAGGCGCCCAAGATCCGCTTCGAAGGCCGGGGCACAGTCTGGACGGAGCCGCCCCGCCCCCGCCGCCGCGCCTCCGACCTGTCGCGCCCCTCCGAAGACGACCGGCGCTCGTAGCGCTGCCTCCGGTTTTCCGGCGCCCGAGCCTTCCGGCGCCCCGCGCCCTGGACGCTAGGAGCGCGCGATCCCTGTGCCGGCCGTTCGCGCGGCAGCGAAGCGCGCCAGGCGGTCGCCGGCGGCTTCCAGGATCCGGTCGACAGCGGACGCGTCCTCGTGCTCGCAATAGAGACGCACGAGCGGCTCGGTTCCCGACATGCGGTGGAGAAGCCAGCCCCTTTTGCCGAAGGCGTACTTGACACCGTCCCTGTCCTGGACTTCGGTCACGCGCTCGCCCGCGATCTCGGCCGGCGGATCGTCCCGGACGTCTGCGAGAAACCCGGCGATGACGCCGATGGCGAGGACGACGTCGCGGCGCCCGTAGGCGAACTCGCCGAACTCGGCCGTAAGATCGTCGAGCGCGCCCTCGAGATCCCGTCCGGTGGCGGCGAGGCTCTCGATCAACAGCAGCGCGTTCAAGACGCCGTCCCGCTCGGGCAGGTGGAAGGAGAAAGCGTAGCCTCCGCTCTCCTCCCCTCCGGCGTCCGCTTCTCCGCGGTTCATCAGGTCCGCCACGTATTTGAATCCGATTCCGGTCTCATGGAGGGGGACGCCGAGGGACCCTGCGATCCGGTCGATCAGCAGGGACGTCGAGAACGTCTTGGCGATTCCTCCGCGAAGACCCCGCCGGCGGTACGCATGGAGGAGCAGCAGAGCGAGGATGCGGTGCGGCGAGACGAACCGGCCTCGCGCGTCGAGAACGCCGAGCCGGTCGGCGTCTCCGTCCTGTGCGACGGCGAGCCCGAGCCCCTCCGAACGCACCCGCTCCGCGGCGGCGCCCAGATTCGCCTCGATCGGCTCCGGCTGCACGCCGCCGAAGAGCGGATCGCGCTCCGCCCGAATCGACACGATGCGCGTTCGTCCGCCGGACAGGATGTCGGAGACGAGCGTGCCGGCGGCGCCATGCATGGAGTCGGCGAGGATCGAGAGGCCCGCGCCGCGGATTGCGGGAACGTCGACCCTCGAGGCGAGCCGCTCGCGGTACGGGGCGAGGAGGTCGCCAACGCGGATCGCGCCGAGCGCGGAGGAACCCGGCGGCGGATGAACCGGCCCCGCCTCCATCCTCCGCGCGACTTCGGCGTAGAGCTGCGGGGGAGCGCTCCCGCCGAAGTGCGACTTGATCTTGAATCCGTTGTAGGCCGCCGGGTTGTGGCTCGCGGTGATCGCGACCCCGCCCGCCAGACCGAGCGCCCGGACGTGATCCGAAACCGCGGGCGTCGGAATCGCGCGGTCCGTCAACAGCACGTCGATGCCGGCGCGGGCGAACGCCTCGGCGGCCCGGCGCGCAAACTCCGGAGAGAAGAACCGCGTGTCGTGCCCGACCACGATCCGCCGCGTGTCGCCGTCCGAGAGATCCCGATAGACGGCGGCCGTCGCTTCCGCGACGCGTTCGATTGCGGCGAACGTGCATCCCTCCGCGATGACGCCGCGCCACCCGTCCGTCCCGAGAGGGAAGCTCAACGGCTCAACGGCTAGCTGCCGAGCCGGCCCGATCCGCCGGCCGGAGGCGGAGCGCCGCGAGCCGATCCTCCGTCATTCCTTCCCGGGCCAGAAACTCGGAGGCCCGGGCGAAGCGGAAGCCGCGCGCGGAGAGTCCGTCTAAGAGAAGGGAGATCTTCGGTGCGATCGGGTCCTCCCGGTCGCTTCCGAGGTGGAGGAGGATGATGCCGCCGTTCTCCGCCCGCTCGACCAGCGCCTCGACGACGCGGGCCGAAGTACGGTAGGCGCGGGAGCGGGGG
>DATNMZ010000174.1:0-2512 GCA_035602095.1 Thermoanaerobaculia bacterium | reverse complement strand
CCCCGCCACGTCCCGCCCCGCCAGGGTCAGAGGGAGGGCGCGCGCCTGGATGGGGGTCGCGAGGACGAATCCGGCTTCCGCCAGGCCCCACCGGACTTCATCGGGAAGGTCGAAATCGAAGAGCCGGACGTCGCTCAAATGGCGCCCGGCACCCGTGCCGGCGCCTGTGCCTGTGCCTGTGCCTGCGGAGGTCGGAATCACCCACGGATTTTATCATCGAGCCGACCGGCGGCGGGTCGCCGGCGGTGGCCGCGGCCCTGCGCAAAATCGCGGACGATCGGCTTTCCGGTCGCAAGGGCCAGCGCCGCCGCGATCCTCCTCTTCTCCCGCGGGCCGGCCATGCCGGCGAGCGGGAGCATTCGCCCTCTGGCTTGCGCGGCGAGCCGCTCGACGGCCCACGTCCACCAGGGCGGCAGCGGAAGGAAGGTCTCCCGCCAGCATTCGAGCTGCCGCCGGGGAATCCTCCGGACGGTCGTCCGTTCGAAGGCGGAAGTCTCGATCACGATCTCGTCGGGGCGGACATCCACCGTCTCTTCTGCAAAAGCGAGCGCCGCCAGCCCGAGGAGGGCGAAAGGAGCCGCGAGGCCGACCGCCGCCGTCAGGACGGCCAGGAGGGGAAGGGGGAGGTCGCCGAAGTCCCCTTTCTGGAGACCCGCCTCCCAGGCGCCGGCGAGACGGATCCCGCCGAAGAAACCGGCTCCAACCAGGACGCCGGCGGTCGCCGACAGCCGCAGACGATCCCTCCGGCGGCGCACCAGCGGCCGGATTTCTATGTGGAGGCCGGAAGGCAGCGGCGTGATGAGCACGCGCCCTCCGTCTCGATTCGCCATAGTCGGAATTGTATGATCCGGTCACCGGCAGGCCCGGGAGAGGAGGAGCAAGAGTGGCCAAGAAAAAGAAGAAGAAAGCGGCCGGAAAGACCGCGAGCAAGAGGAAGGGAAGGGGCTCGAAGACCGCGAAGAAGAAGTCGCCAGCTCGAAAGAAGACCTCCGCGCGGCCCCGGAAATCGTCGAAGGCAGCGGCCAAAAAGAAGCCCACGTCACGCAAGTCCTCGTCCTCCGCCCGGTCCGCGGGCGCAAAGCGATCGGGCGCGACCAAGAGCCAGAGCGGAAGCTCGGGCGGGCGCGGGCGCACGTCCGCCGGGTCCGCCGCGTCGCAGGGGTCCGCTTTCGGCCGACCGGTCCCGAGGAAGTACGGAAGCTCCGGCGAGATGTACGGGGAAGGCAACTGGAAGGCGGACGAGGAGTACCGCCGGGGCGTGAAGGATTTCGCGGCGACGCATGACTCCGAGGAGCTCGCGCGACAAGCCGCCGACGACCTGGACGACGAGGACGAGGAAGCAAAGCCCCCGAAGCCGACTCCAGAAAACGAGTGGTGAGCGTCCGCCGAGAGTGCTAGGATAATTTCAGTCAGTGGCTATTGCCGGACTCTCGTTCGGCTTTGTCGGAAAAGAAGGTCCCGAGATTTCGGGACCTTCTTTTGTGACGGCAGGATCCCGTTGAGACGTTAGGAGCCGTGAGACGTTAAGCGTTAAGCGTGAAGCGCAAGACGCGACCTCTCGATTTGAGTCTTGCGCCTTACGCCTTACGCCTCACGCCTAACGGCCCCCTCCCGTCCGGATGGGAACGGGCCGCCGGTTCTCGTCCAGGTTGACGAACGTGGCCTCGGCCTCGGTCACCTTCACCCGGCTCTCCCTTCCTTCGCTCGCCTGGGAGAAGACCTCGATTCCGATGGTGATCGAGGTGCGGCCGATGCGCACCAGGCGCGTGTAGAACGAGACGAGATCGCCGACGTTGACGGGCTGGTGAAAGACGACCTCCCGCATGGCGACGGTCACGATGAAGGACGCTCCGTGCCGCTTCGCCTCGACGGCGGCCGCCTGGTCGATGTAGGAGAGGATCACGCCGCCGAAGATCGTGCCGTGCGCGTTCGTGTCCTTCGGCATCATCACGACGCGGATCGACGGTTCGACGAAGGCGAGAGGCTCGTGGCTCATGGAACTCCTCGGAAGCGCCGGCCGCATGCGGTCCGGCGCTCGTACACGCGGCCGCGGGAAATCGCGGCCGCCGGGATCGGTGCGCGCTCGAGGCTCAACAGAGGAACTCCCCGGCTCCGAGCGCGAACAGGACGGACCGCGCGAAGTCTTCCGCACGCGAAACGAGCTCGTCCGCCCCGGCCACCCCCGCCTCCCGCGCGTGACGCCCCAGCCGGGAGAGCTCCGCGAGCGCTTCGCGGGCAGCGGCGACATGGTCCCGGCGCTTCTCGCCGGAGACCTCGAGCGCGCCCGCCACCTGCGCCGGGACGGCGACGGAGGCTTTCTTGAGACTCCGGGCGAGATCCGGCTCCGTCTCCTTCACCCGCCCGGCCAGGGCGTAGGAGTCGCGAGCGAGCGCCATCGCTTCGCTCCAGAGCGGATGATCCTTGTAGGCGGGACGGGCCACTCGACGCATTTTAGCGTCTGCGCTCCTCTCCACCCGCAGGCGCGCCCGGACCGACAGCGGAAATTCGCTCT
>DATNMZ010000173.1:0-12415 GCA_035602095.1 Thermoanaerobaculia bacterium | reverse complement strand
GGATTCCGATGTCGTGCAGAAGTCCGGCGACCGTCAACTGCTCGATCGCGTCCGCGGGGAGCTTCAAGGCCGTCGCGAAGCGCCGGCAGAGCCCCCCGACGGCGTAGCCGTGGGACTTCACCTGCGGGTGGGACTCGCCCCCGCGCTCCAGGAGCGTCTTGACGAGGCTGCGATAGGAGTCTCGGTACCGGTCTCCGACCGCCGCCTGACTCACGGCGGCGCGGATCGCCCGGTGGAGGTCCTTCAAGGCCTCCTGGGCCGCCTCCGCGGGCGGTTGCGAGAAGAGAACGCTCACGAGGACCGCGCGCGCTCCCGACAGGAGAACGGAGGTCTGAATGCCCGCGAAACCCGGGATCTCGCCCGGGGCGCGCCCGAGCGGGTATTCCGTCGAGAACCGCCTCTGCTCGGGCGCGCGAGCCCCGGCCATCGCCGTCGAGAGGAGCGGCGCCAGGCTGTCGAGCAGCTCGCCTCGCGCGCGATCCGAAAGCGGCCGCCGCGCTCTCGATCTCCAGGAGGTGGCGCTCATCCGGGAGCATGCGGTGATCGCCGCGGACATCCTCGAGCAGATGGTTTTTCCGTACCCGATCGCCCCCCTCATCCGGCACCACCACGAGCGCTTCGACGGGGCCGGTTACCCGGACGGGCTTTCGGGGGACCGGATTCCGTACGGCTCGCGCGTGCTCGCGATCGCGGATGCTTACGACGCGATGACCGCCGAGCACTCTTACCGGGCCGCGATCTCCCCGGAAGCGGCCCTCGAGATCATCTCCCTCAAGGGCGGAATGCAGTTCGATCCCGAGCTCGCGCGCCGCTTCTGCGAGTTGATGCGTTCGTCCGTTGCCGGACCGCGCCGGTCGGCCGCTTTGGAGATGGACGAGTGAAGGACGCGGCGCGGGGCCGGCCGACCGCGGAGAAAGAAAAGAAGACTCAGCCGATTGCCTCCAACCGCAAGGCTTTTCACGAGTATTTCATCGAGGACCGGGCCGAAGCAGGCCTCGTGCTGACGGGCACGGAAGTCAAATCGCTTCGCGAAGGACGCGCGCAGCTCAAAGATTCGTACGTTCAGTTCCGCGCCGGGGAGGCCTATCTGGTCGGCGTGCACATCTCGCCCTACGGCTCCGCCTCCTGGACGAACCACGCCCCCGAACGGGACCGGAAGCTGCTGCTGCACCGGCGCGAGCTGGAGCGCTGGGCGAGCGCCGTCGCGACTCGGGGCGTCACCTGCGTCCCCCTCTCGCTGTACTTCAAGGGGTCGCGCGCGAAGGCGGAGATCGCGCTCGTCAAAGGCAAGAAGCTGCACGACAAACGCGACGCGATCCGCGACCGCGAGTTGAAGCGGGAAGCGGACCGGTCGATGCGGAGAAGATAGCCGTCGGCGGTCAGCAGTCGGCCGTCCGCCGTCGGCTTTGGGTCGGGGAAGAAGCGGAGAGACCGCGGTGGTTCTGCGAGAGTATCGGACCGGAGATTTCGAGGGCCTGGTCGCGCTCGACCGGAGCTGCTTCGAGCCGGGCATCGCCTACTCGGCCGCTGAAATGCGGCGATACCTCTCGCTCGAAACGCGTGAGGCAATCGTTGCGGAGAGCGAGGGAGAGATCGTCGGTTTCTGCCTCGGCTATCGCGCGCCGCACGACACGGGCAGGATCATCACTCTGGACGTTCGGTCCGACCGCCGCCGCGCCGGCCTCGGAAGGGAGCTCTTGACCTCGACGATTCTCCGGCTCGCCTCGGCGGGAGCGCGCGAGACGGTCCTCGAGGTCGACGAGCGAAATCCGGGTGCGATCGCGTTCTACGAGGAGCTGGGATTCCGGCCCCGGGGGAGGATCCCGAACTACTACGGGCCGGGGCGTCCCGCTCTGGAGATGGCGAGAGAAGTAAGGTGACAGGTTTGCAGGTGGCAGGTGACAGGGGGAGGTCGTAGGTCGTTGGTGATAGCGGTAGTGGGTTCGTGGCTGAAAGACGTGCCCAACCTTTACCGATCACCATCACCTGACACCTGACACCTGACACCTGTCTCAGCGGCTGGCTCGGGTCGTGCGCCGGGGGGCCGATTTCCGGTTCTTTCGAAGCAGCTCTTCGAATCGCTCGGGCTCGACCGGGGGGCTGAAGAGATAGCCCTGCATCTCGTCGCAGCGCTGCTCCCTCAGGAAGGCGAGCTGCATTTCCGTCTCGACGCCCTCGGCGACGACCGAGAGGTGCAGGTTGTGAGCCATGGCGATCATGGCGGAAGCGATGGCCGCGTCGTCGGGATCGTGTGTCACGTCCCGCACGAACGACTGATCGATCTTGAGTCGGTCGATCGGGAAGCGCTTGAGGTAGTTGAGCGAGGAGTAACCGGTCCCGAAGTCGTCCATCGAGAGATGGACTCCGAGATTCTTCAGGTCCTGTAGCGTGCTGATCGAGATCTCGGCGTTCTGCATCGCGTTGGATTCCGTGATCTCGAGCTCCAGCGACTCGGGTGGCAGCCCCGACACGCGGAGCGCCTCGACGATGCGGGAGACCAGATCGGCCTGCTGGAACTGTCTCGCGGAGAGGTTGACCGCTACGGTGATCTCCGGAAAGCCATTCCGGTGCCAGACTCGCACCTGGGAGCAGGCCGTCTCCAGCACCCACTCGCCGATCGGCACGATCAGGCCCGACACCTCGGCCAGAGAGATGAATTCGAGCGGCGGCAGCAATCCGAGGTCCGGGTGCTGCCACCGGACGAGCGCCTCGGCGCTGCGGATCCGGTTGGTTTCGAGATCGACGATGGGCTGGTAATAAACGACGAGCTCTTCGTTCTGGATCGCCTGGCGGAGCCGGTTTTCGAGCGACAGCCGCTCGAGCGCCTTCGAGTTCATGGCGGCGGTGTAGAGCTGGCTGTTGTCGCGCCCCTGCTCCTTGGCGCGGTACATGGCCGTGTCGGCGTTGCGGATCAGGGTCTCCGCGTCGTTTCCATCCGTCGGGTAGATCGCGACGCCGATCGAGGTCGTGACGAAGAGCTCCCGTCGATCGATGAAGAACGGGAGCCGGATCGCCTCGAGAATCTTGTGCGCGATCTTGGCCGCGTCCTCGTCGTCGGGAAGTCCGGGGACGAGGACGGTGAACTCGTCTCCGCCGAGCCGCGCGATGGTGTCTCCCTCCCGAACGCAGCCTCCGAGGCGCTCCGCGACGCGCCGGAGGAGATCGTCGCCGATGGAGTGGCCGAGCGAATCGTTGATCATCTTGAACCGGTCGAGGTCCAGGAAGAGAAGCGCGAGCCGGTGGTTCGAGCGATGCGCCTGGAGGACCGCCATCGTCAGCCGGTCGTTCAAGAGGAGCCGGTTCGGCAGGCCGGTCAGAGCGTCATGGAAGGCGAGGTGCTTGACCTGCTCTTCGGCGCGCTTGCGTTCCGTGATGTCGATGATCGTTCCTTCGATCATTTCGGGCTTGCCGTCGACGCCCTCGATCAGAGTCTGGCTCTCGAGGACCCACACCAGAGTGCCGTCCTTCCGCCGGAGGCACTGCTCGTAGTTTGCGAGCACGTGCCTCTCCTGCAGCCGCAGGATCGCCCTCTCGCGGTCCGCGGGGCTCGGATAGAGGTCCCACGCCGGCTGCCCGAGAACTTCTTCGCGCCTTCCGTATCCGAAGACCCGGGCGAAGGAGTCGTTGCAGTCGAGGATCCGCCCGTCGAGGGTCGTCCGATAGACCCCGGCGAGGTTTCGCTCGAAGAGGGTTCGGTAACGCGCCTCGGAAGCGCGGAGCGCGTCCTCCGACCGTTTTCGCTCGCTCACGTCGCGAAAGCTCCAGACGCGCCCGCTGCTCTCCTGGCCGACCCGGCGGGGCCGCGAAAAGCGCTCGAACACCCGGCCGTCTCGGAATTCGAGGATGTCCTGACTTTCCGCCTCCGGCGTGGCGTAGAGCTCCTCGATCTTCGCCAGGAACTGAGCCGGCTCCTGGAGCTGCCCGAGGACCGACTCGATCGCACGCCGGTCGTCCCGGCTCTTCAGGATCTCGGGCGGGATCCGCCACATCTCGACGAACTTCTGGTTCCACGTGAGGATTGCCCCGCCCGCATCCACGACCAGAATCCCGTCGGCCGTCGCTTCGAGCGTTGCCCGGAGGAGCGAAAGGGAGGCCTCGCGCTCCTGCTCCGCGCTCTTGCGCTCCGTGATGTCGACGAGAGTTCCCTCGATGACGAGCGTTCCCGGCTCCGGTCCCTCGACGAGGCTTTCGTTCTCGAGGACCCAGAGAATCGTGCCATCCCGGCGGCGGACCCGCTGCTCGTGGTTCGTGAGAGTCCGCCGCTCGCCGAGCCGCCGGAGCGCGTCCACCCGGTCCTGGGGAGTGAGATACAGGCTGACGGCCGGAAGCGCGAGGATCTCCTCCGGCCTGTCGTAACCGAAGATCCGTGCGAACGACGCGTTGCAGTCGAGCATCCGGCCGTCGAGCGTCGAGCGGTACACGCCGGCGAGGTTGCGCTCGAAGAGCTGGCGGTATCGGGCCTCGGACTCCCGCACGGCCCGCTCCGCCGCGAGACGTTCGGTCACGTCGCGGGCGATGACGGTCAGGAGCCGCCTTCCGTCGCGGACGGACTGCCCGAACGAGATCTCGAGCGGCACGTCGCGCCCATTCGCGTGGCGGCCGTTGAGCGATACGGCTTCCCCCGCCCCGGTCGGTTTCCATGCATCCGGTGAGGCAGGTCCTCCGTACGGGTGATCGGGAAGGAGCATGGACAGCCGCTCGCCGATCAAGGACGACGCCGGATGGCCGAAGATCGGCTCTGCCGCGCGGTTGACATAGAGGATCCGGCCGTCGTCGCCCACCGTCAGGATTGCGTCGGAGGCGGTCTCCGCCAGAGTGCGAAAACGATTCTCGCTTTCGCGGAGGGCTTTTCGGGCGAGCCGACGCTCGCGCCGGATCTGCGCTTCCCGCAGCTCCCTCTCCACGATCGGGGAGAGCCGCGAGATCGCATCCTTCGTGATGCAATTGTGCGCGCCGGCCTTGATGGCGCGGACGGCCGTGGCTTCTCCGATCGTGTTCGAGACGATCAGGAAGGGAAGGTCGGTGTCTCGAGCCTGGACAATCGCGAGAGCCGCGAGGGCGCCGAACCCGTCCAGCTGATAGTCCGAGAGCACCAGCTCGAAGCGCTGGCGCTCCAGGGCGGCCTCCAACTCGCCCGCGGTGGCGACGCGTTCGAACGCCGGATCGTAGCCGCCGCGGCGGAGCTCCTCGAGGATTCGCTCCGCGTCCGCCGCGGAGTCATCCACGAGCAATACCTTGAGGGGTGTCATTGCGGGGTTCCGAGTTCGGAAATTATAGAACGAGGAGGGCGAGGCCCTCGTTTCCCCGGCCCCAGTGGATCGCTCGGGTCCGGACGCCTACCCCTTTGCCTGCCGCAGGATCGACAGGACGACGGTCGTGGCGCCGTTCAAGATGAACTGCACCCCGATCACGACGGTCACGAGGCCCATTACCTTCGCCACGACGCGCTGCCCGGTCTTCCCGATCCGGCCCACGATCGCCGGCGCTGCCAGAAGGATGGCGAGGGTGACGACGATGCTGGCCACGAGCGCCGCCGCGAGCGCGGTCCGGTGCACGGCATCCTGCGCCTGCCCGACGAGCACCATCGTCGCCGAGATCGCGCCCGGTCCCGCGATCACGGGAATCCCGAGCGGGACGACGGAAGGATCCAGCTTCTCCACGTCGTCTCGCGTGACGCGCGGCGTCTCCTCATCCTGCATCTCTCGCAGCGCCAGGCTCGTGAAGAGCACTCCTCCCGCGATCTGAAACGCGGGCACGGTGATCTGAAAGAAGGCGAAGATGGCGCCGCCCGCCGCCGCGAAGACGGCGAGCACCGCGCCCGCCGCGAGACACGCGCGGAACGCCGTCCTCCCGCGGTCTTCCGGCGTGCCGCCCGTCAAGGCGACGAAGATCGGCGCCGCGGAAATCGGATTGATGACGGAGAAGAGGGAGGAAAACGCGAGCAGCGCGAACTGGAAGGCTTCCCGCTCGACCGTCATGGGCCGTTCATTATGGTCAAAGTGGGCCCGGGCCGCGACGCCGCGCCGGAGGACCTCCTCCTTCCTGCGAGCGCCCGGTGAATTCGCTAGAATGCCTTCCCCTCATGGAATTCCTCCGGATCCGCGGCGCCCGCCAGCACAATCTCCAGAACATCTCCTGCGACATCCCGCGCAATCGGCTCGTCGTCGTGACCGGCGTATCGGGCTCGGGCAAGTCCTCGCTGGCCTTCGACACGATCTTCGCGGAAGGGCAGCGGCGGTACGTGGAGTCGCTTTCCGCGTACGCGCGCCAGTTTCTCGAGCAGATGGAGAAGCCCGACGTCGACTCGATCGAAGGCCTTTCCCCCGCGATCTCGATCGAACAGCGCACGACGTCGAAGAACCCCCGCTCGACCGTCGGAACGGTCACGGAAATCTACGACTATCTGCGCCTCCTCTATGCGTCGATCGGCAAGCCGCACTGTCCGAAATGCGGCCGGCCGATCCAGGCGCAGACCGTGCAGGAAATGGTGGACCGCGCGCTTCGACTTCCCGAGGGCAGCCGGTTCGTCGTGCTCGCGCCGTACGTTTCGGGCAAGAAAGGCGAGTACAAGAAGCAGATGGCGGAGATGCTCAAGGAGGGCTTCCTCCGCGCGCGCATCGACGGCGACTACGCGGAGCTCGACGACCCACCCGAGCTCGACAAGCAGAAGAAGCACACGATCGAGGTCGTGGTGGACCGCCTCGTCGCGAAGAAGGCGGACGATACGGAGTACCGGAAGCGGCTGGCAGACTCGATCGAGACGGCGACGCGGGTCTCCGGAGGGCTGGTCACCCTCTCCGTCGCGGACGGGCCGGAGGAAGTCCTCTCCGCCAACTACGCCTGCCCGGACTGCGGCACGTCGCTGACGGAGATCACGCCGCGCCTCTTCTCGTTCAACTCGCCCTACGGGGCCTGCTCCGACTGCTCCGGGCTCGGCACGATCCTGAAGGCCGACCCGGACCGGCTCGTGGTCGCGCCGGAGAAGTCGATCCAGGACGGGGCGATCGCGATCTTGAAGCCCGGCTCGACGAACTGGCGGTCGCGCCAGATGGCGACACTCGCGAAGCATTACAAGTTCCGCCTCGACCAGCCTTTTGGGAAGATCCCCAAGGCGGCGCGCGAGGTCATCCTCTACGGATCGGGCGAAGACGAGATCAAGTTCTCCTACGTCGCCGAGAGAGGGGAGTACCACTGGCGGTCCTCTTTCGAAGGGTTGATCCCGATGCTCGAGCGGCGGTACCGCGAAACGGAGAACCCCGAGAACCGGATGGAGCTCGAGGCCTACATGTCGGCCGAGCCGTGCCCCGGTTGCAAGGGAAGGCGCCTCAAGCCCGAGGCGCTCGCGGTCCTGGTTGGCGGCCGCTCGATCGACGAGATCGCGGGCATCACGATCTCCGATTCGATCGCCTTCTTCGACGACCTCGCGCTCTCGGCGCGCGAGCGGGAGATCGCGGGCAAGATCCTGAAGGAGATCCGGGACCGGCTGGGGTTCCTGGCGAACGTCGGCATCGGGTATCTGAACCTCTCCCGCGGCGCGGCGTCCCTGTCGGGTGGCGAGTCGCAGCGCATCCGGCTGGCCACCCAGATCGGCTCGAAGCTGATGGGCGTCCTCTACGTGCTCGACGAACCTTCGATCGGCCTCCACCAGCGCGACAACCGCAAGCTGATCGACACCCTGCTTTCGATGCGAGACCTCGGCAACACCGTCGTGGTGGTCGAACACGACGAAGAGACCATTCGCTCGGCCGACTGGGTTCTCGACCTCGGCCCGGGCGCGGGGGTGCACGGGGGGCGGATCGTCGCGCAGGGGACGCCGGACGAGCTCGCGGACTTTCCCGAATCGCTCACGGCGAAGTACCTGACCGGCGAGCTGGAAATCCCGATTCCCGAGACCCGTCGCGCCGGCTCCGGCAAAGCGCTCGTCGTTCGCGGCGCCCGCGAGCACAACCTCAAGAACGTCGACGTGCGCTTCCCTCTCGGCGTGATGACCGCGGTCACCGGAGTGTCCGGATCGGGCAAGTCGACGCTCGTCAATGACATCCTCTACAAGGCGCTCGCCCGGGCGCACCACGGCGCCTCCGATCGTCCCGGCCAGCACGACAAGATCGAGGGCCTCTGGGAGATCGACAAGGTCATCAACATCGACCAGTCGCCGATCGGCCGGACGCCGCGCTCGAACCCCGCGACCTACACGAACGTCTTCAACCCGATCCGGGAGCTTCTCTCCCGCACCCCCGAGGCGCGCGCCCGGGGCTATGCGCCGGGCCGTTTCTCCTTCAACGTCAAGGGCGGACGGTGCGAGGCGTGCTCGGGCGACGGGCAGATCAAGATCGAAATGCACTTCCTGCCGGACATCTACGTGACGTGCGACGTCTGTGGCGGGAAGCGATACAACCGCGAGACGCTCCAGGTGCACTACAAGGGAAAGTCGATCGCCGAGATCCTGGCGCTCACGGCCGAGCAGGCGCTCGAGCTCTTCGCGAACATTCCCTCGATCGCGAACATCTGCCGGACTCTCGTCGAAGTGGGTCTCGGCTACATCCAGCTCGGGCAATCGTCGACGACGCTTTCGGGCGGAGAGGCCCAGCGAGTGAAGCTCGCGAAGGAGCTCGCGCGGCGCTCGACGGGCCGCACCCTCTACCTCTTGGACGAGCCGACGACGGGTCTCCACTTCGACGACATCCGCAAGCTCCTCGGCGTGCTTCGCTCGCTGACGGAAAAGGGGAACACGGTCGTGGTGATCGAGCACAACCTCGACGTCATCCGCTCGGCGGACTGGATCGTGGATCTCGGTCCCGAAGGCGGCGAAGGCGGCGGGCGGATCATCGTGGAGGGGACGCCCGAGGCGGTCGCCGGCTCGCGCGCTTCCCACACGGGACAATTCCTCCGCCGGACCCTCACCCACGCGAAGAAGGCCGCGCGAGCATGAGAGCCGCAGCCTGGCCGTCGACCGTGCTCCTGGCGGCGCTCGCCCTGCTGGCGGGAGCCGGCCCGTCGCCCGCGGCACCGGCGAAGAAAAAGGCGGAAGTCCAGCGGCCGGGGGCTGCCGGCGGCCCCACGGACTTTTCCGGGATCTGGGAGCTCGACGAAAAGAGCAGCTCTCTGCCCTCGCGCCACCTGCGGGACGCCGTCCTCGAGGTGACCCAGAAGGGCGCGCGGATCTGGATCCAGCCGCTCGGGAAGACCCGCACTCGCGTCCTGGCGGAGGAGGTCGTCGTCGACGGGCACACCTACGAGAAGTCGCTCGGCAACCAGGAGAAGGGGACGCTGACCGCGCGCTGGGGCGAAGACGGGAAATCCGTCTGGCTCGAGGTCGTCGCGGGCACGGCCGACGATCCCCGCGCCGGGGTCCAGCGCAGCGTCTGGCGGCTGTCGCCGGACCGCAACGTCTGGGTGCGCGAGACCGTGACGACGCACGAGGGGTCCGCCCAGAGTACCCGCGCCGTATTCCGCCGCCAGAGTGCCGGCAAGCGCGAGCCGGCGCCGGCGGCGACGCCGGCGGCCCCGCTGACCCCGGCGCCGACCTCCCGCATCCCTTAGACTTCGGCACCATGCGTCCGTTCCCGCCCGAGCCCTGGCGGGTCAAGGTCGTCGAGCCGATCCGGCAGATCGGCCGTGTCGATCGCGAGGAACGTCTGCGCGCGGCCGGCTACAACGTCTTCGGCCTGGCGTCCGAGGACATCTACATCGACCTTCTCACCGACTCGGGCACATCGGCGATGTCCGACTCGCAATGGGCCGGGCTGATGCGGGGCGACGAGTCGTACGCGGGCGGCCGCAACTTCTTCCGATTCGAGGAGACGGTCCGGACGATCTTCGGGCTGCCACACGTGATTCCGACACACCAGGGGCGAGTCGCCGAGAATCTCCTCTTCTCGACGGTCTTGAAGGCGGGAGACATCGTCCCGAACAACACGCACTTCGACACGACCCGGGCGAACGTGGAGGTCAACGGCGGCACGGCGATCGACTTCGTCATTCCCGAGGGACGGGATCCGCTCAACCGCCACCCCTTCAAGGGGAACATGGACCTCGGGCGGCTCGAACGGTGCCTCTCGGAGAACCCCGGGCGCGTCCCTCTCGTAATGCTCACCCTGACGAACAATTCCGGAGGAGGCCAGCCCGTCTCCCTCGAGAACGTCCGCGGCGCGAGCGAGATCTGCCGGCGCCACGCGGTCCCGCTCTTCCTCGATGCCTGCCGGTTCGCGGAGAACGCCTGGTTCGTCCGGGAGCGCGAGCCCGGTCACGCCGGCCGCCGCGTCGCCGACATCGTCCGAGACACGTTCGACCTCGCGGACGGCTGCACGATGAGCGCGAAGAAGGATGGGCTCGCGAACATCGGCGGCTTCCTCGCGCTGCGCGACGGCGCGTGGGTCGAACGCCTGAAGAACAAGCTCATTCTCATCGAGGGCTTTCCGACCTATGGCGGTCTTGCGGGGAGGGATCTCGAAGCGGTGGCGATCGGACTCTCCGAAGTTCTCGACGAGGAGTACCTCGCGTTTCGCGTCGGCCAGGTCCGGCAGTTTGGAGAAGCTCTCGCGGCCGACGGCGTGCCCGTCGTCGAACCCATCGGCGGCCACGCCGTCTACGTCGACGGGCGGGCGTTCGCGCCGCACTTGCCGCACACGGAGTATCCGGCCCAGGCACTCACGATCGCGCTCTACCTCGAGGGCGGCATTCGAGCCGTCGAAATCGGGGGCGTCATGTTCGGACGCCCCGACCCGGACCGCCCGGGCGAGGAGAAGCTGCCGGATCTCGATCTCGTCCGCCTCGCGGTCCCGCGCCGTGTCTACACGAACACGCACCTCGAGTATGTCGCCGACGTCCTCGTCCGGCTGCACCGGAAACCGCAGGCCCTTCGAGGCGTCCGCATCGTCCGCCAGACGCCCGTGTTGCGTCACTTCACCGCCGCGTTCGAGATGCTCTGAGCCGCGCGAAGGCGCGGGGAATCTGTGTCGGCACGTTACAATCGCGCCGCGTGATCACCGGCTACAACACCGACGTCAAGCACAACAACCGCGTCTTCCACATCCAAACGGAAGACAAGGGCGACGTCTCCCCGCACGTGGAGTCTCTCGTGTACGTCGGCGGACAGATCCTCGCCACGCGTAAGACGTCGTACGCGGATCTCCTGCGGGGGGGTCGTGATGACAAAGCCGTGCAAGGCCTGATGGAACAGCAGCATCGGACGATGATCGCGGCGATCCAGCGAGGCCGCTTCGACGGCCCGAACGGGTCCCTGAAAGCCCCGGAGGGCATGGCGGGCCCGGAAGAGTCCGAGGTCGCCGACGCGCCGGACGTCGCCGGCGATCCGACTGCTTCCGGCGATCGCACCCTGGATCAGGTGATCCTGGAATACCTCGCCTCCGAGCTGACCCACGACCAGATCGATTGCTCCTTCGCGCCCGTTCCCGAGTTCGTCTCGGGCAAACAGACGGCGCTGCGCATGAAGGCGGTCTCGTCGCTTTCGAAGCAGCCCGTGCCGGGAGCGGCCGTTCAGATCCGGATCCTCTCGACCATCGCGCGCCCGGCGGTCGTTTTTCAGGGGACCACGGCGGCGGACGGCACGTGCCCGATCTCCGTCGCCGTTCCGGCCTTCGGCGAGGGCGCGGCGGCTGCCGTGATTCGAGTCACGTCGCCGATCGGCAGCACGGAGTTCAAGTTTCCCGTGAGGCGGAAGGCGTGAGCGGCGTGACCGTCCGAGTCAACGGCTCGGAGATCGAGCTGCCCGAAGGCGCTTCGGTCGCATCGGTGCTCGAGCGCCTCGAGATCGCGACGCCCCGCGTCGCGGTGGAACGCAACCGCGAGATCGTTCCCAAGTCCGAGTACTCGACGACGTCCCTCGCGGCCGGCGACGTGCTCGAAGTCGTCGAGTTCGTCGGCGGCGGCTGAGACCGGCGGACGGGAGCGCCTTGCCCCGGCCCGCTCGATCGCGTATCCTCCGCGCTCCGTGGGCCGTTAGCTCAATTGGTAGAGCAAGAGACTCTTAATCTCTAGGTTGTAGGTTCGAGTCCTACACGGCTCACCATTTCACCGGCCTGGCCGGACGGCGCGATCACGCAAGAAAGCTCCATGCCCGCCGAAATTTTCCGAACCGAAACGGGACCCGCCGCCCGACTCTCCCCGGGAAGCCCGGCGCGGACCGCGGCGAGCTATGACGAGATCCCCTACGAAAGCCACGCCATCGCCGACTCGCATCCCGATCACATCGCCGCGATCGCCGCTCTGTTCGGCATCGAGTCGCCCGATCCCGCGCGCTGCCGCGTCCTCGAGCTCGGCTGCGCGCGGGGAGACAACGTGATGGCGATGGCGACGACGCTTCCCGGCGCCTCCTTTGTCGGAGTCGACGGATCCGCGCGTCAGATCGCAGACGGAGAGAGGCGGCGCAGCGGCGCCGGCCTCGACAACGTAAAGC
>DATNMZ010000172.1:0-2561 GCA_035602095.1 Thermoanaerobaculia bacterium | reverse complement strand
CTTCGCCCTGCGGCCCGCCGCCCGATCGCGCGCTAGCCGCGCGACTTGAGCGGACGGACGGGCCGGCTTCGCCCTGCGGCCCGCCGCCCGATCGCGCGCTAGCCGCGCGACGGCATGGAATCTGCTCACATATGCTCCGGTAGACCGAAACCGATACCGAAGGAGAATTTCGATGGCCCGATCCAGAATGTCCGCCAAGACCGTCCGCAACCTCGCCCCCGTCCTGATCCCGCTCGTCACGCGGGTCGCCGTTCCCATGGCCATCCGCAGCTTCCGCCGGAAGGATGGAGTGACCGGCGTGCTGGACGACGCGCGCGAGCGTTTCGACAAGAACGTGAAGAAGACCCGCTCGGATTTCGACGATGTCCGCGACGAAGCGATCGATCGCGGAAAGAAGCTCTACGAGGAGGCGCTCAAGCACGGAACCGAGCTTCTGGAGATGATCACCGAGCGCGGCGCCGGCGCGGCGCAAGACTGGGCGAAGATGGTCACCAAGCCGCGGCGCCGGTTTCCGTGGGGAAAGCTCTTTGCCGCCGCGGTCGTAATCGGGGTCGGGGTCCTGATCTTGAACCGCGACTGACTGTTCCGAGGAGACGAAAAAGGCGGCCGCGCGGCCGCCTTTTTTTTGCCCGAGAAACAGCTTTACGTCTCATTCGTTCCCGTTTCCCGTTTCCCGTCTCCCGTCCCCCTCAGCGCGCCGCGAGCTTCTTGTACTTGATCCGGTGGGGCTGGTCCGCCTCGATGCCGAGCCGCCGCTTCCGGTCCGCCTCGTACTCCTGATAGTTCCCCTCGAACCAGACGGTCCGGCTGTCCCCCTCGAAGGCCAGGATGTGCGTCGCGATCCGGTCCAGAAACCACCGGTCGTGGCTGATGACGACCGCGCATCCGCCGAAATCGAGCAGCGCGTCCTCGAGAGCGCGGAGCGTGTCGACGTCGAGGTCGTTCGTCGGTTCGTCTAAGAGCAGGACGTTGCCGCCCTTCTTGAGCGTTCGCGCGAGGTGCAGCCGGTTGAACTCGCCCCCGGAGAGATCACCGATCCGCTTCTGCTGGTCGGCTCCCTTGAAGTTGAACATCGAGACATAGGCGCGGGAGGGGATCTCGCGCTTCCCCACGACGATCCGGTCCAGTCCGCCGGAGATCTCGTCGTGCACGCTCTTCGACGGGTCGGGCCGGTCGCGATCCTGGTCGACGTAAGAGGCGATCACGGTATCGCCGACCGTGAGCCGCCCGGCGTCGGGTTTCTCCTGCCCCATGATCATCTTGAAGAGCGTCGTCTTGCCCGCCCCGTTGGGTCCGATGATCCCGACGATGCCCCCGCGAGGCAGATCGAAGGAGAGATCCTCCATGAGAAGGCGATCGCCATAGGATTTCCGGACGCCTTCGACCCGTACGACGACGTCGCCCAGGCGCGGTCCCGGGGGGATGAAGAGATCCTGCGTCTCGCCGCGCGCCTCCGGCCCCTTGTCGGCGAGAAGCGTCTCGTACTTCTCGAGGCGGGCCTTGCTCTTCGCGTGGCGCGCGCGCGGAGACATCTTCACCCACTCGAGCTCGCGTTTGAGCGTCCGGCGTTTGGCCGACTCCTGCTTCTCTTCCATCTCGAGCCGGTGCTCCTTCTGCTCGAGCCAGCTCGAATAGTTCCCCTCCCACGGGATCCCGGCGCCGCGGTCGAGCTCCAGAATCCATCCCGCGACGTTGTCGAGGAAGTAGCGGTCGTGCGTGACGGCGACGACGGTGCCCGGATACTCGGCGAGATGGCGCTCGAGCCATGCGACGGACTCCGCGTCGAGGTGGTTCGTCGGCTCGTCGAGCAGGAGAAGATCGGGCCGTTCGAGCAGGACCTTGCAGAGCGCGACGCGCCGCCGCTCTCCTCCCGAGATCTTCGTGACGTCCGCGTCGGCGGGAGGAAGCCGGAGCGCGTCCATCGCGATCTCGAGCTGGCGGTCGAGCTCCCACGCATTGGACGCCTCGATGGCGTCCTGCACCCGCTGATATTCGGCCATCAGTTTTTCGCTTTCGGCTTCCGAGAGCTCCTGGGCCATCTTCTCGTTGAGCTCGTCGAACCGCTTCAAGAGCCCGCGGGTCTTCGACACGGCGAGCTCGACGTTTCCGAGCACGTCTTTCGTGGTGTCGAGCCGGGGGTCCTGCGGCAGGAAGCCGATGCGCGTGCCCTCCGCAGGCGCCGCGTCGCCAGCGAAGTCTTTCTCCTCGCCGGCCATGATTCGCAGAAGCGTCGACTTGCCGGACCCGTTCAACCCGAGGACCCCGATCTTCGCGCCGGGGAAGAACGAGAGATAGATGCCCTTCAGGATCTCGCGCTGCGGCGGGACGACCTTCCGCAGGTTCTGCATGGTGAAGATGTATTGGTGCGCCATTGGAACCGCGCAGTCTATATCGGGAGGACCGGGGCCGGTGGACGGCAGACGGTAGAGGGTAGACGGACGAAGACGCGCTCTCAGTCGTCTCCCGTCTTCCGTCTCCCGTCTCCCGTCTTCTCTCCCACGTTGACCGGGGCCGGTGGACGGCAGACGGTAGAGGGTAGACGGACGAAGACGCGCTCTCAG
>DATNMZ010000171.1:0-2005 GCA_035602095.1 Thermoanaerobaculia bacterium | reverse complement strand
CGGGGCTCAGATTCCTCGATCACCCGATCGCCGATCGCAGATCGCCGATTCCCATGATATTGTCCCTAACTCGCTGCCAAAGGGACGCTTCCGAGCAAAAATCGCTTGACAGGCTTTCCTTAGCCGCGTACGATTCGCGGGTTTTTCCTCTGGACTCCGGCAGGTCGGTGGGCCTGACCTTGCCCGGTTCTGAGTAGAGCCAATTTCGGTCGATCTCGGGTTTTCCTCGCCTCCGGGGAGCTCGGGGTGACACAGGAGAGTCGATGCCGACAATTTCGCAGCTGGTGCGCAAGGGCCGCGAGCGCGTCCGCGTGAAGACCGCGTCGCCCGCGCTCGGCTCCTCGCCTCAGAAGCGGGGCGTCTGCACGCGCGTGTACACCACGACGCCGAAGAAGCCGAACTCCGCTCTGCGCAAGGTGGCTCGCGTGCGGCTGACCAACGGGATCGAGGTCACGACCTACATCCCCGGCGTCGGCCACAACCTGCAGGAACACTCGATCGTGATGATCCGCGGCGGCCGCGTCAAGGACCTGCCCGGCGTCCGCTACCACATCATCCGCGGCACCCTCGACGCGGTCGGCGTCGCCAACCGCAAGCAGGGGCGCTCGAAGTACGGCGCCAAGCGGCCCAAAGCGTAACTGTCAACTGATAACTGATAACTGATAACTGTTAACTGAGAACTAGAAAATGCCGAGACGCCGAGTCGTTGCCAAGCGCGAGATTCTTCCCGACCCGCTCTACAACTCCCAGCTCGTCACGAAGTTCATCAACTCCGTGATGAGTCAGGGAAAGAAGTCGGTCGCGGAGGGCATCCTCTACGGAGCGCTCAACAAGGTCGCCGAGAAGACGCAGGACGATCCGATGAAGGCCTTCAAGAAGGCGATCGAAAACGTCAAACCGGCGCTCGAGGTCAAGTCCCGCCGCGTGGGCGGATCGACCTATCAGGTCCCCGTCGAGGTGCGCCCGAACCGCCGGACCTCGCTCGCGATCCGCTGGATCATCGACTACGCCGGCGCGCGCGGCGAGAAGACGATGAAGGAGAAGCTCGCCGCCGAGCTCCTCGACGCGTCGAACCTCCGCGGAGGCGCCGTGAAGAAGAAGGACGACACGCACAAGATGGCCGAGGCGAACAAGGCGTTCGCCCACTACCGCTGGTAACCCCGGCCTCCTCACCCATCGAGATCCAGACCATGCCGCGCACGCATTCCCTCGCAGACACCCGGAACATCGGGATCATGGCGCACATCGACGCCGGGAAGACCACGACGACGGAGCGGATCCTCTATTACACCGGCGTCAACTACAAGCTCGGCGAAGTGCACGACGGCACCGCGACGATGGACTGGATGGTGCAGGAGCAGGAGCGCGGCATCACGATCACCTCCGCCGCGACGACCTGCTTCTGGAGGGCGGATTCGGCGGCGGGACCGGACGACCCGCCGGCGCCGCTCGTCCGGATCAACATCATCGACACGCCCGGCCACGTCGATTTCACCGCGGAGGTCGAGCGCTCGCTCCGCGTGCTCGACGGGGCGGTCGCGGTGTTCGACGCGGTCGCCGGGGTCGAGCCGCAGTCGGAGACGGTCTGGCGGCAGGCCAATCGATACAACGTCCCGCGACTCGCGTTCGTCAACAAGATGGACCGCACGGGGGCGGACTTCCCCCGTTGTGTCGAGATGATGCGGACGAAGCTGAACGCGAAGCCGGCGCCGATCCAGATCCCCTGGGGCTCGGAGGGCGCGCACCGCGGGATCATCGACATTGTGAACATGCGGGCGGTCGATTTCCAGGACGACTCGCTCGGCGCCAAGTTCGACCTGGTGGATATTCCCGAGGACATGCGCGCGGAGGCCGAGCGCTACCGCGAGGAGTTGATCGAGACCGTCGCGGGGTCGGACGACACGCTGCTCGAGAAGTACATCCACGGGGGCAAGGTGGAGATCCGCGAGCTCAAGGCCGCCCTCCGGCGCGCCACGATCGCCGGCGCTGTCCAGCCGGTCGTCTG